>CAIXBE010000216.1 GCA_903917595.1 uncultured Rhodobacterales bacterium | reverse complement strand
CTGGTCGCGGCGCAAATGACCTACTGGAAGCTGCAACTGCAGGACTGGTGGCGCGAACGGGGCTAAACCCCACCCTGCGTCACGTCATGGCCGTAAAGCCAATCGAACCGGCCCAGCATCGTCGCGGGGGCCACCTTACCCAGAAGCCGCAAGCCGGTATGGCCGATGACTTTCGGCAGGCCCGACAAATGATAGGCCCGGGCATTGGCATTCGCCGCCGCAACGATCCTTGTGCAGCGCGGCTTCCGCGCCGCCTGATAGGCCAGCAAGGCCGCCGCAACCGTATCGTGCCGCGCCAAAGCCTCGGCCAGCAGCCAGGCGTCTTCCAGCCCCATGCTGGCCCCCTGCGCCAGAAACGGCAGCGTCGGGTGGGCGGCGTCGCCAAGAATGACCGCCCCGCCCTGCCCCATCGGCCGGGCCCAGGTCCCCGCGACCTGATGGCGGAACAGCCCCCAGAGCCAGGGGTCCTCGACCTGTTCCAGCCAGCCTTTCACCCGGGGCGAAAATCCGGCAAAGGCCAGCCGCAGATCCATGCTGTCATCACGCAGGGTCCAGCTTTCCTCGGCCCAGCGTTTGCGTTCCTCGACCGCGACGATGTTGCGCAGGGTGCCGTCGCGCAGGGGATAGCTGACCAGATGCCGCCCAGGCCCCATGTGAACCTCGGCCACTGCCTTTGCGCCGGGTTCGGCCGGGACAGTCGCGCGCCAGGCAACCTGACCGGTGAAGAACGGCTTTTCCGCCCCGTTCAGCGCCAACCGCAAGCGTGAGTGCAACCCGTCCGCCCCGATCAAGAGCGAGGTTTCAATCCTGTCACCACTTTCCAGCAGGACCGTGGGCCGCGCGCCGGAAAGATCAACCGACGCGATCCGGTTCAGCAGCCGAAGCGTGACCCCGGCCTCCAGGGCTGCCTGCAGCAAAAGATCGATAAGATCGGCGCGGTGCAGGAAGTGATAGCCCTGATCGGGCCGCAGCCGGGCAAGGTCAAGCCGGGTGACCCCCTCGCCCGTGATCCCGTCGACCAGTTCCACCGCCTCGGCCCGCATCGAGGCTTTGTCCAGCGCCGCCTGCAACCCCAGCGCCCGCAACACCGCCGCCCCGTTGGGCGAAATCTGCAGCCCGGCACCCACTTCGCGGATCTTGTCGGCCTGCTCCAGCACCGTGACCCGGGCCCCGCGCGAGGCCAGCGCCCGGGCGGCGGCAAGACCCGCAACTCCGGCGCCAATGACGGTGACCTCTTGTCCGATCAGGCTCATGACATCCCCCAAAAACAAACGCCGGACCAAAGGCCCGGCGTGAAATCCGTCAGCGGCGCTGGCCTTCAGTCTTCACGATGCACCTTTTCGCGGCGTTCGTGCTTTTCCTGGGCTTCCAGCGTCATCGTTGCAATCGGCCGCGCGTCCAGCCGTTTCAGGCTGATCTGTTCGCCCGAAACCTCGCAGTAGCCAAACTCGCCGTTCTCGATCCGGCGCAGCGCGGCGTCGATCTTTGACACCAGCTTGCGCTGCCGGTCACGGGTGCGCAGTTCCAGCGCCCGGTCAGTTTCTTCCGACGCGCGGTCGGCGATGTCGGGGACATTGCGGGCACTGTCTTGCAGGCTGTCGATCGTGTCGGCCGACTGATCCAGCAACTCCTGCTTCCAGACCAGCAATTTGCGGCGGAAGTACTCAAGCTGGCGGTCGTTCATGAACGGCTCGTCCTCGGCGGGACGATAGTCGTCGGGCAGGAAAACTTCGGCCTTCATAGAAACACTCTCCAATGCGCCGGATCGCTCCGACAGGTGGGCTTCCGTCATGATGCGCTCCTGTTGGCGGGCATGTATCCCAAGGCCGCAGGATTGTCACTAGCGGTTGCGTGAAATTCTGGCGACAGGTAGGCTTCGGCGGACGGCTTAGCAGAGTGTTGAAAGCGCAATGAAATTCTCGACGACCGCAACTTACGTTGCGTCAGATGACCTGGCCATCGCGGTGAATGCTGCGGTCACTTTGCAGCGACCTCTGCTGGTCAAGGGCGAACCCGGCACCGGCAAGACCGAACTGGCGCGTCAGGTGGCAACCGCGCTGGGGCTGCCAATGATCGAATGGCATGTGAAATCGACGACCAAGGCCGCGCAGGGCCTTTACGAATACGACGCCGTCAGCCGGTTGCGCGACAGCCAGTTGGGCGACGCCCGCGTGCATGACGTTGCCAACTACATCCGCAAGGGCAAACTGTGGCAGGCCTTTGATGCGCCGGGCCGCGTGGTTCTTTTGATCGACGAGATCGACAAGGCCGACATCGAGTTTCCCAATGACCTTCTGCAAGAACTCGACCGGATGGAGTTTCACGTCTATGAGACCGGCGAGACGATAAAGGCGCGCCAGCGCCCGGTGATCATCATCACCTCGAACAACGAAAAGGAACTGCCAGACGCGTTCCTGCGCCGGTGCTTTTTCCACTATATCCGCTTTCCCGATCCCGAAACCCTGGCCGCCATCGTCCGGCTGCACTTTCCCGGTATAAAGGAGACCCTGCTGGCCACCGCATTGTCGCAGTTCTTTGAATTGCGTGACACGCCGGGGCTGAAGAAGAAGCCATCGACGTCCGAAGTGCTGGACTGGTTGCGGCTTTTGCTGGCAGAGGACCTTGCCCCCGAGGATCTGCGCAAGAACCCGAAGTCGGCCCTGCCGCGTCTGCATGGGGCGCTGTTGAAGAACGAACAGGACGTGCAGCTTTTCGAACGGCTTGCCTTCATGGCACGGGGTCAGCGGTAGCGAATCGGCTGGTGCACCGCGGCTTGGGATCACAAAGTCCGATTATTTGTTTCACTTTGAAACATTGCGTGAAACACTTGGATAAATCAAGCGCCCCGGATCACTTCAACCGCGAGGGGTAGTGGTCGGAAAAATCTTGGTTTTTCCTGAATTGACTCCTGCCCGTGACGAGCCGGACACTTGCACTGTGCCCGCTGCCAGGGCGCGGCCATTTCCGGATTTGCCCATGCGTCTGCCGATTGCCCTGCTTGCGCTGTGCGCAATGTCCGCGTGTGTCCCACCGGCCCAGGTGTCGAAAGGCGGGCCCGCGACTGACACGGGCATCGGGTTCGGCGACCCTTCAATGCGCGCGGTGGCGGCGGTCAGCGGCGGCACTTCCAGCCTGACCCGCGACTTCATGGACCTGACCTTCGCGCTGGAAAGCGGTCAAGACATCACGGTCTTCACGCGCTTCGAAGGCCCGATCACCGTGGCACTGGTCGGCGACGTGCCGGCAAACGCCTCACGCGATCTGGCGGCGCTGGTCGCACGGCTGCAGACCGAAGCCGGGATCGGCATCACCATAACCACGGAAGACGCGACAATCACCGTCGAATTCGCCAGCCGGTCCGAACTGCGCCGCCTGGCACCGCATGCCGCCTGTTTCGTGGTGCCGAACGTAGGTTCACTGGCCGATTACCGCCGTCTGCGGGGCACGCCCGAGGTTGACTGGGCCCGCATCACAAGGCGCGACCGGGCGGCGGTGTTCATCCCGACCGACACCAGCCCGCAAGAAGTGCGCGATTGCCTCCATGAGGAACTTGCCCAGGCGCTTGGCCCCCTGAATGACCTTTACCGCCTGCCGGAAAGCGTTTTCAACGACGACAATTTCCATTCGGTGCTGACCAGCTTCGACATGGATATCCTGAGGCTGTATTACTCCCCTAGCCTTGCCAGCGGTATGACCCGAAGCGGCGTTGCGGCCCGACTGTCGACGACCGTGTCGGGCGGGGCGTCGCCAACCCCTTCGGTCTGGACGGACGCGATTGAAACCGCGCTTGGCCGCACGGGCTCCCTTGCCGCGCGGCAGGCTGCGGCGGACAGTGCGCTGGCCATTGCCACGCAGGCCGGTTGGCAGGACAGCCGCGCCGCCTTCAGCCATTTCGCGGTCGGCAGGCTTTGGGCCGGCTCGGCCCCCGAAGTGTCGCTGATGGCCTTTGACCGGGCGGCGGCGATCTACGCCCGCCTGCCCGGTGGCGCACTTCAGGTCGCCCATATCGACATGCAGCTTGCGGCCATGGCGCTTGCCAGTGGTCAAGTGACAGAAGCGGTCCAGTTCGCCGACCGCGCGATTCCAGTGGTCACGCGTTATGAGAACGCCGCTTTGCTGGCGACGCTGATGCTGATCAAGGCCGAAGCGCTGGAGCGGATGGGGGATGCGCAGGCTGCGGCGGCGCTGCGGCTCGACAGTCAGGTCTGGGCGCGCTATGGCTTTGGCCCTGACAGCGTGGTCAAGGCCCGGATGCGCGACATCGCGGCGGTGGCAGATCGCGGGTCAAATGGCTGAAGGGGCGGCATCGCGCCCCGGAAATGGGGCGGCATGTTGGTGATCGGCGGTCTGGTTCTTGGGGCATTGGGCGGCGGCTGGACAGCCCGGCGGCGCGGCGGCAAACCCGCCGACATCGCGCAATATGCGACGGTCTATGCCATCCTTTTCGGGCTTGTCGGCCTGTTCGCGACCCTGATCCTTGACCGGATGCTGCGCGGCTGATCCATGTTCCTGTCCTTCTTCCAGACCCTGCGGGAAGAAGGCGTGCCAGTCAGCTTGCGTGAGTTTCTGGCCTTTCTGGAGGCCATGGCCGCAGGCCTGGTGACCTATGACCCCGACGGGTTCTATCACCTTGCCCGCACGGTCATGGTCAAGGACGAACGCCACATCGACCGCTTTGACCGCGCCTTTGCCCGGGCTTTTTCGGGGCTGGAGGCAGTCACGGCGGATCAGGTGTTGCAGGCCATGGACCTGCCCGGCGACTGGCTGGAAAAGCTGGCCGAACGGCATCTTTCGTTCGAAGAACGGGCCGCGATTCAATCGCTTGGCGGGTTTGACAAACTGATGGAGACTCTGCGCCAACGGCTTGCCGAACAGAAGGGCCGCCATCAGGGTGGATCCAAATGGATCGGCACCGCCGGGACCTCGCCCTTTGGCGCGCATGGTTACAACCCCGAAGGCGTGCGGATAGGGCAGGACACCAGCCGCCACCAGCGCGCGGTCAAGGTCTGGGACCGGCGCGAGTTTCGCAATCTGGACGGGGACGCCGAAATCGGCACCCGCACGATCAAACTGGCCTTGCGCCGCCTGCGCCGCTGGGCCCGCGACGGGGCTGCCGAGGAGTTGGACCTGGACGGCACGATCCGCGCCACGGCGGCAAAGGGCTGGCTGGACGTGCAAACACGGCCCGAGCGCAGGAATGCGGTCAAGGTGTTGCTGCTTCTGGACATCGGCGGCTCGATGGACCCCCATGTAAAAGTGATGGAAGAGCTTTTCACCGCCGCCAAGGCAGAGTTCCGGCATCTGGAGGTCCTCTACTTTCACAACTGCATCTACGAGGGCCTCTGGCGCGACAACCGCCGCCGCTGGGACGGGCAGACCCCGACCTGGGACCTGATCCGCACCTATGGCCCCGACTGGCGGCTGATCGTGGTCGGCGACGCGGCGATGTCGCCCTATGAGATCACCCATCCCGGCGGGGCCAACGAACACTGGAACCCTGAGGCGGGCGAGGTCTGGCTGCGACGGATTTGCGCGCAATGGGCGTATCATCTGTGGATCAACCCGGTGGCCGAAAAGGACTGGGGATATACCCGGTCGACAGCGTTGATCGCGCGGATCTTTGAAGGGAGCATGGTGCCGATGACCCTGGAGGGCTTGTCGCGCGGGATAAGGGAGTTGCGATGATTACCCGGCTGAAACAGCTTTGGCAGCTCCGGCCTCGCCTGACGGCGGCGTTCCTGCTGGCCTGCGCGGTGACGCTGTTTTTCACCGGCAGCTTTGCCTATCGGACCCTCTATTGGGCGACGCATCGGGATGTGATGGTCCAGGGCTGGATGACCGTGGGCTATATCGCACGCTCCTGGGACCT
>CAIXBE010000215.1 GCA_903917595.1 uncultured Rhodobacterales bacterium | reverse complement strand
GCCGCCCGCACAATCGGGGCGTAACCGGTGCAACGGCACAAGTTCCCCGCCAGCGCGTCATCATGATCGGTGGCACCGTTCAGATGCGCCACCGCCATCGACACCACAAACCCCGGAGTGCAGAATCCGCACTGACTGCCGTGATGCGCAATCATGGCCTTTTGCACCGGATGCATCTCGCCCTTGGGGCCACTGATCCCCTCGACCGTGCGCACCGCGCGGCCGTGAAGCTGCGGCAACAGCAGAATGCAAGCGTTCAGCGCGCGGCTGCCAGCATCATCCGTCACCATCACCGTGCAGGCACCGCAATCGCCTTCGTTGCAGCCTTCCTTGGTGCCGGTCAGCCCGCGCGTCTCGCGCAGCCAGTCCAGCAACGTCCGCGTCGAAGGTTCCCCCTCTACACGAACCGGCGTTCCGTTCAACAGAAACGCAATCCCGGTCATTCGACAGTCCGCCGCGGTCTCCCCGGTTAGGGCAATCTGCGTGTCCGCCCGATGCGGCGTAAAGCGGGCCACGCGCCCTTTATTGATCTTGTCCCCATCAAGCCGGGGGGATCGTTACATGGCAAGCAGAAATATTTCGCGAAAAGGCGAAGCTGTTGACGGGATTTGCCGATAATTGCCGAACCGGGCCCCGCCAGTGCCGACAAAACCCCCGCTGGCCACGATAACATATTCCGGTTTAGAAGCAGGTATCGCCGTCCCGCTGGCCTTTGGGTTTCCGATGGATATTACCGCCGCCCTTGTCATTCTGCACATTACCGCCGCGCTCGTCTGGATCGCGGGCGGAGTCGCAACCGTCGTGACCGGTGTCCTCCGCAAGGCCCGGGCTTCCGCAGACGAGCAGATCGCCCAACTGCAAAGCCTGACCTTCCTTGGCATCCACTTCTTCTTTCCCGCAACCGTTGTCGCCACCCTGACCGGCTTTGCCCTTGTCTACATGTCCCCTCAGGGATGGGAGGCCTATACGATCCTTGGCCTTCTGGGCACCGCCGCAACGCTCGCCTTCAACGCCCTGATCCTTCACCCCACCGGCCGCCGCGCTGTTGCCGTCGCAGGCGAACGGGGGACCATCGCCGCCCTGATCGAGCTGAAACGCTTTTCCCGGCTGGCCAAGTTCGACCTTGCCCTGCGCGTTGCCGTCGTTGGCGTCATGATCCTGAAGCCCGACTACACAGACACCGGCGCGCTGCTGGGCCTTGCCGCAATCCTGGGGGTTGGCGCGCTGATCTCGTTTGCCGACTAGGGCGGGCCCGAGGGGGCTTTGCAGTCGCGCGCTGGGCAGGTAACCCTGTGGCATGCATTGCATCGAAGTTTTCAAGACTTGGCTCAACCCCAGCCTAATTGGCGAGAGAAAGCCACGATGAGCGACGACCGCTTCGGAACGACCGAACCCTCAAAACACGAAGACGCCTTCGATGTTGCGCCCAGTTGGATCAAGTTGCTGTTTGCACTGACCTTCGTGCTTTGGGTCGTCGGAGTTTTCGCAACACTCTTTTTCTTCAAGCGCTATCTTCCATCGCATATCTGGCTTGAAACAATCGAGCCTTTCACCACGATCTTTTGCGCAGTTGCGGCGCTGACCTGCACCGTGCTCGCTTTCCTTGGCTTTCTGAGCGAAGAGCGTCGAACGGGGCAGCGCAAGAATCGCTTCTTCTTGGCGTTCACTCTGATCTTCAGTGTACTCCTGTTCTACCTCCCTACAGTCGATCTGCTGAGGCGCGTAATCCCTGCCATGATCGCTGTTGCTTGGGGTGAAAGGGTCGAACATCCTTTTGTCATAGCAGATCCAGGCGAGCGGAGCACCAAGTGGTGCCATCAACCGATTGAACTTCGCGGCCTGCCGGCCATGACTGAATTGTGTGAGATGCCGCAGGAGTTTCGTTCTCAGTTGCAGCCCGGAATGTCCGTCGTCTTCATCGGAAAAGGCACCTGGATGGGCCTTTTCGTCGAGGATTTCCGAAAGCCCTAAACCCGCACTTCCCCACCCCGGCACACCGCGCTAGGGTTCCCTCATGCCCGGCTCCTCCCCCCGATTCATCCACCTTCGCACCCATACCGAACACTCGCTGCTAGAAGGCGCGGTGCCGGTGAAAAAGCTGGTCGACCTGTGCAAGGCCGCGGCGATGCCCGCCGTCGCCGTGACCGACACCAACAACATGTTCGCGGCGCTGGAGTTTTCGCTGACAGCCACCGGCGCGGGTCTTCAACCGATTGTCGGCTGCCAGATTGCCATCGCCCACGACCCCGCCCAGCCCGGAGAGAAACCCCGGTTGCCTGCCCCCGTTGTCCTCCTTGCACAGAACAAGGCGGGCTACATGAACCTGATGCGACTGAACACGCATCTTTACATCGACGGCGCGATGACCGGGTCCGCCAACTTGCCGCAAGTCACGCTGGATGAACTTGCGGCCCATGCCGACGGCCTGATCTGCCTGACCGGTGGCCCCGAAGGCCCGCTTGGCCGCTTTCACGCCGCAGGCCAGCAGACCAAGGCCCGCGCTATCCTTGAACGGCTTGCCGCGATCTACCCAAACCGCCTGTACGTCGAACTGCAACGCCACCCCGGCCCGGGCGGCGCGTTGTCGGAAGCCGAATCTCTCGCCGAACGCGGGGCCATCGACCTGGCCTATGACATGGGCCTGCCCATCGTCGCCACCAACGACGTCTACTTCCCCAAGACCGAGATGTATCTGGCCCACGACGCCCTGATCTGCATTGCCGAAGGGGCCTATGTCGACCAACAACAACCCCGCCGCCGCCTGACCCCCCAGCACTACTTCAAGTCCGAATCCGAGATGTGCGCGCTGTTCGCCGACCTCCCCGAGGCGCTGGAGAACACCGTCGAAATCGCCAGACGCTGCGCCTTCGCGGTGCAAAAGCACGCGCCGATCCTGCCGAAATTCGCCGATGACGAGGTGAACGAGCTGCGCCGTCAGGCCAACGAAGGCCTGCAGGCCCGGCTGAAGGTGATCCCCCATTCCGCCACGCCCGAGGAATACCAGCAGCGACTGGATTTCGAGCTTGGGATCATCGAGAAGATGGGCTTCCCGGGCTATTTCCTGATCGTGTCGGACTTCATCAAATGGGCCAAGGACCATAACATTCCCGTAGGTCCGGGCCGTGGGTCAGGCGCGGGCAGCCTTGTCGCCTATGCGCTGACAATCACCGACCTTGACCCCTTGCGCTATGCGCTCCTCTTCGAACGGTTCCTGAACCCCGAACGCGTGTCGATGCCCGACTTCGACATCGACTTCTGCATGGACCGTCGGGAAGAGGTGATCGCTTACGTCCAGCAGAAATACGGCCGCGACCGGGTGGCGCAGATCATCACCTTTGGCGCCTTGCTGTCAAAGGCCGCCGTCCGCGACGTGGGGCGCGTGCTGCAAATGTCCTACATGCAGGTCGACCGCCTGTCGAAAATGATTCCGGTTGAAGGGGTAAAGCCGGTCTCGATCACCAAGGCGCTGGCCGACGAACCCCGTCTGCGCGAGGCCGCGAAGGAAGAGGTGGTCGGTCGCCTGCTGAACTATGCCAAGGAAATCGAGGGCCTTTACCGCAACGCCTCGACCCACGCCGCTGGC
>CAIXBE010000214.1 GCA_903917595.1 uncultured Rhodobacterales bacterium | reverse complement strand
TCCCATGTGGATCACTCCGTTGCCCCCGCCGCTCACCGCTTCGGGGATAGGTTCACATGGCTCAGTTCTCAGTGAAAATTATGCGCCTAACCGGCTCAGTTCTGGGTGAAAATCAACAACCTCAAGCCACCAATGGTCCAACGCGTACCGTGCATCAAACCCGCAAAGCCCGGTCACCGGCAACCATTACCTGATCGCCGATCATCCGCGCGGGCCTTGGCGCGTCGCACCGGGCCTGTTCCTTGACGGGGGCGAACCCTGCCGCCGCTATGCCGCGCGCATTGTCCAGACACCCGACGGCCTGCATATCCTGGGCTTTGCTGACGGCGGCAAGGATCAGTTCGGCGGCTATGTGATGGACCCTGAACCTGTGACCGTGGGCCCTGACGGGTTGCTTAAGGTCACTACCCTTTCTCAATCGGCGGAGTAGAACCATGGCTGCCATCACCCTCACGGGCCTTAAGAAAAGCTACGGCAATGCCCATGTTATCAAGGGCGTCGACATTACCATCGAAGACGGCGAGTTCTGCGTCTTCGTTGGCCCGTCAGGTTGCGGCAAGTCCACGCTATTGCGGATGATTGCGGGGCTCGAAGACATCTCGGGCGGCACGCTTGATATCGGCGGAAGAGTGGTCAACGACCTGCCGCCAAAGGAACGCGGCGTAGCGATGGTGTTCCAAAGCTACGCAATATTCCCCCACATGACAGTGCGCGAAAACGTAGCCTTCGGGCTGACCATCGCAGGCGACGACAAGGCGACGAAAGATGCCAAGGTCGCCGAGGCCGCCCGCATCCTGCAGATGGAGCATCTTCTGGAACGCAGGCCCAGCCAACTCTCAGGCGGACAGCGCCAACGCGTCGCTATCGGCCGCGCCATCGTGCGCAAACCGCAGGTATTCCTGTTCGATGAGCCCCTGTCCAACCTTGACGCCGCTCTGCGAATGGACATGCGCATGGAGATCGGGAAGCTGCACAAGGCCCTTGGCGCGACCATGGTCTATGTAACGCATGATCAGGTTGAAGCGATGACGCTGGCTGACAAGATTGTGGTCTTGAAGGACGGGTTGGTGCAGCAGATCGGCAGCCCGATGGAGCTGTATCACAATCCTGCCAATGCTTTTGTTGCGGGCTTCCTTGGGTCGCCGTCGATGAACTTTCTTGATGTCGACGTGCAGTCGGTTGCGGCAGATACTGTCACTGTCGCCAACGCGGCCCTGAAGCCGGTTACGGTTGCAAGCAAAGGCATCGCCTTTGCACCCGGCGACAAAGCCAGACTTGGCATCCGTCCGCAATATCTGACCCCGGCAGAGGTCGGGCGCGGGCAGTTGCAGGGCAAGGTTGCCCTGACCGAACGTCTTGGCGCGGAAACGGTGATCGAGGTCACTCTGCGGGACGATTCCCCCTTGATCGCAGCCTTGTCGCGGGATGCCGTCTATCCACTGGGCTCGGACATGGAACTGACCTTCGATCCGGCCGAAGCGCATGTCTTTGCTCAGGCGGATTCGCCGATGAAGATAGCTCACTGACAGCCGCCATATTTGCCCCATTTTAGGTGCGGCGAGGCTGTATTGCACATAGTCTGTGATGGATTCACCTCGTGGATCCATCACGTTAGCCCGAATCCACTGGCGGACTGACGCAGACGGCCCAATCGCCCGACCCAAAGCCCTGCGCGAATCACGCCGTGTCGGCAGATTAATCTGGCGGCACGAGAGAGGTCTCCACCGCCAAAGCCGCGGTGACGAGAAATGCACCGTGCAAGATTGCCTTGCCAACCCCTGCCGGCATCCGGATGATTGCCTGCGATGTGACGGATGATGTGTCGATGGTGGCCGGCGATACGCCGGAAGATGTTGCGACGACGATTCTGGCAGCGGCACAGGACCGGTCACTCCGGCTTTCGTCGTCGCTAAATACAAGAAGAACGGGCCGATACGCCTGAAGGTCATGCCCGAGCCGCAGATGGGTGCAAATGATCTTCTGGTGCGCATTCAGGCCAATGGCGTCAACCCATTCCAATTTGCACTGACAGCCGAGGTGTTTGCGTATGTCGATACCGGCCACGCCAAGGGCAAGGTCGTAGTCACGGTCTATAGGCCACACATCGACAACAAGGGGCGGGCCGCATCGTTGCGGCCCCTTTTCCATCAGGGCATTGGTTCCAAAGATGTGTGACAATCTGCCCGGCAGGTGTCCAGAACCTCATCCGCCAGCGCCGATGCGTCCGGGCAGGCCCGCGACAGCACCACCGCGCCGACCGGCTGCGCCAAAAGACTGATCGCCCGGGCCCGGGAATTCGGCTGCCCGGCAAGACTGCCCTCAAACGCCAGAACCAGCCCTGCGATGCCTTCGCCGAACGGCGCGCGGGTGTTTTCGGGCAAACGGGCAGCCTCGCCGCTTAGCGCTGCCGCGGGGCAACCCTGCCCGCGCTCATCGCGGTGCGCCCGCGAGATATACGCGTCGATCACTTCGCCTACGCCATATCCGGCATATCGCTCTGACGTGTCGGCAAAGCCCTTGGCGGCGGCTTCGGCAATCAGCGCCTCTTTCGACGCAAAGTGGTTGTAGAACCCGCCATGCGTCAATCCGGCCTTCTCCATCAGGTTCGCCACACCAACACCGTCGAAGCCACGCTCGCGAAAGAGTTCAGACGCCATGGCGACAACCCGGTCGTGATTTTTCTGGCACTTTTCCTTCGTGATCCGCATGTTGGGTTTCCTTGAACAGTCCACGCACAGGGTCTGCCCGGCCGGGTCACGGATAGAATTTTATTGCTGACGAATATCATCAGTAGCTTTGTGGACACAAGAATGTATCGCGGGCTGATCGCCATCTACGGGGATCCGCGGCGGACCGCTTGTAGCTGTCAAGTTGCAGCTACCAGTTGGGTCCCACTCCGGATTTGTGACACTTGGTCGTTTCCAAGGCTTTTGATGATTTCGTGTCAACGCGAAAGCCCGGCACCCTGCAGCTGCTCCAGAAGTGACCGATCAGACCTGTCTGGCATCCTTCCTGTTGGTCCCCGATGGTATGATCCGAAACAGAGGATTGGACGACCAAACGAAATCCACTAAGATAATTTCATGGATAAAATGAGTTGGCTCCGCCATGGACGAAAAGACCCCAAAGTATACTGCGCCAGCCTTGGAAAAAGGTCTCGACATTCTTGAGCACCTGTCGCGCGCGGATGGCGGGCTGGCTCAGGCCGAGATTGCTCGTGCGCTGGGAAGGTCGGTATCCGAGATTTTTCGGATGCTCGTCGTGCTGCAGGAACGCGGCTACATCGCCTTTGACACCGGGTCTGATCGCTATGTGCTCACGACCTTGATGTTCGAAATTGCGCACCGAACGCCATTGATCCGCAGGTTGACCACTGTCGCAGCCCCGTTGATGCGCGACTTGGCGCAGCGCATCAACCAGTCGGTGCACCTTGCCGTCCTGGCCGAGGATTCGGTTCTGATTGTCGGGCAGGTGGACCCGCCGGCACGGCACATCATGACGGTGCGGCTGGGAACGCGGGTTGATGTCTGGCGCGCATCTTCCGGGCGGGTGATGATGGCATTCCAGCCCGAAGACGCCTTGTCCGCGATGCTGGCGCGCGCGCCGCTGCCGCCGGACATGTCAGAGGCAAAGCTGCGGGCCGATCTTGCCGAAATTCGACGCCTAGGGCACGAGATCGTCGACAGCTTTGTCGTCAAGGGAGTGGTCAACATCTCGACTCCGATCATCGACCACACCGGTCATGCCATCGCCGCACTGACGGTTCCGCATATTGAACGCTTTGGCGACAAGGTCAGTTTTTCGGATTGCTGTGTCGCTGCGATCGACGGCGCTGCGCGTCTGACCCACAGCCTTGGCGGTGGGGTGGTTGGCGACGGGCTTCCCGAAAGCTTCAGTCGCAACTGACGGGCCTAGGTTGCCTGCAACGGCACACTAGGCTGCGCCATCGAGGTAAAGCAGGCCTCGACCAAGGACATCGTCTGGATAGCGTCTTCGACGCCGGAAAAAAGCGCAGCGTCCTCGCCCGCGTCAAAGCGCTGAAGATTTCGCATCGGGCCCATAAAGGACTCGATGAACCAGCTTCCGGTCAGGTGAACCTGCCGCCATTCACCGCCGTTCGGGCAGAACCACAGCTCATCCGCCTCGCCGTTGGGATAATCGAAACAGACGCCAAGCTTGATCATCATCGCGCCGTTGGTGCCTTCGATACGGAACCACGCCGACTGGAACTTTCGCCCGCCCTGATGGTTGTGGTTGATGCTCATCACCCCGCGCCGCATGTCGCCGTAGTCCAAAAGAACCGAGGTGCGGGTCTGCGCCAGCCCCGGCGCGCGCGGGTCGGGCAGGGACCGGGCAAAGACTCCTTTTGGGGTGCCGAAAATGGCGCGGATGCTGTCAAGGTAGTGGATGGAATGGACGAGAAGTTCGACCCTTGGCATCGGCAACAGGAACGGAAACAGGTGCCATGGGGTGAAGATGTTCAGATGCACCTCGATCTCCAGCGGATCGCCGATCAGGCCACCTGTTACCGCCTGCCGCGCGGCCATCATCATCGGTGAAAACCGAAGCTGAAAGTTGACGGCGGCTTTCAGACCCTTGTCGCGGCAAAGCTGGTGAATGGCGCGGGCTTGCGCCAGATCCGCGCCCATCGGCTTCTGGATCAGCACCGCCGCGCCGTCGGGCAGGTCGGGCAGGATCCGGGTGATTGCATCGGGGGGAACGGCGACGTCATAGACGGCCGAGGTTCCAAGCGTCGAAGCCGCCGAAGACACGCTGGCAAAAGCCTGCGGAATGGCAAGATCGCGGGCCAGCCCATCGCGCCTTGCGGCGTCAAGATCGGTGACGCCGCAGACCGTCAGCCCTGCTTTGGCATAGGCCGGCAAGTGGGCATCGCGCACGATCCCGCCCGCGCCAATGATCACGATCGGCTTGGGCGCGCTGGGGGAGGGCCAGTCCTGTGGATAGGTTTCGATCATGGAGCATCCCTTTTGGCGACCAACAGGATGTGCTCGCAATACATCACCGTCTTGCCGTACTGGTTCACCGTTTCGCAGACCTCGATCACTTGCCCATGTCCCGGGCGTTTCGCGTCGTCAGACTTGCGGCCAATGGTGACCGTGGTCCGGATCGTGTCGCCCGCGAAAACCGGCGTCGGAAAGCGCAGGCGTTCATAGCCATAGGTCATTGCATGCGGATTGATCTGGGTCGCCGTCAGCCCGATGCCGATGGTAAAGGTCATCGTGCCATGGGCGATCGGCTTTCCGAAGGGCTGGGTCCGGCAAAACTCGGCGTCCATGTGATGCGGGAAGAAGTCGCCCGAATGCCCGGCATGCACCACAATATCGGTTTCGGTGATGGTGCGGCCAAGGGTCCGGCGGCTGTCGCCGATGGTGTAATCCTCAAAATATTGCGGGTGTTCCATGCGCTTCTCCTTGGAAAAACTTTCGCATATGAAATTGCATTTGACAAGTGAAAGATGAAAGGCCATGTTGCCCCTACAGGTCCGCAGATGTCAGCGGGCGCTGCTGCGAAGGGATAAAGCGGGGACGACATGGCGGAAATCGGCATACATCCAAGGGGTTTACCGGGGCTTCCCCCGGCGCATGCCGCGATTCCCGTCTGGAATGCCGAGAACTGGTATTACGAAGATTTTGCCATCGGCGACAAAATCCGGTCGATCCGGCGCACGATTTCCGAAGGTGAGTCGATGGCCTTCAACTCACTGGTGATGGACCACCATCCCTATGTTTCCGACGAACGTTTCGCGGTGGAGGAAGGCGTCTTTGGCCGTCGTCTGGTGGCTGGGGCATTCGTGTTCTCGCTGGGCCTCGGTCTGGCGGCGACGAACTGCCTGAACTCGTTTTCCTACGGCTATGACCGGCTGCGGTTCATCAAGCCGGTCTTCATTGGCGACACGATCTACACCATTCGCGAGAACCTTTCGAAGGTTGTCCACAACGACACCATGGGCAAACTGCGGGTCAGCTATTCGGTCTACAATGCCGAGGGCGAGCAGGTGCTTTACGCCGAACACCTGCTGACCGCGCTTTACAAGGACCCCGCCCCGTTTGCCGAACAGGCGCGCGCCGTCATGGCCGCGAAGGAGGCCGCCCGTGGTTAGCTTGCGCGGCATGACCTGGGACCACGCGCGCGGGTATGACCCGATGGTGGCGACCTCGGCCGCCTATGCGGCTGCGCATCCGGGGGTAGAGATCACCTGGGAAAAGCGGTCGTTGCAGGCCTTTGCTGACCGGCCGATCTCGGAAATGGCCGAAACCTATGACCTGATGGTGATCGACCATCCCCATGTCGGTGAAGTGGCCAAGCAGGGCAATCTTTTGCCTCTGGACGGTCTGCGCGACGGGGAAATGGCGGCTCTGGCGGCGGGGTCGGTCGGGCTGTCGCACCCGTCGTATGAATTCGCGGGGCGTCAATGGTCGCTGGCGATTGACACGGCCACGCCGGTTGCCTGCCTGCGGCCCGACCTTTTGGCCCATGCGCCTACAGTCTGGTCACAAGTGCTGGATCTGGCCCGTGCAGGTCAGGTCGGCTTTGCGCTGATCCCGATCAACGCGCTGATGACCTTTTTCGGGGTGGCGCGGAACCTATGCTATGACATTGCCGAGGACCCGGACCATCTGATCGCCCCCGATCAGGGTTCCCTTGTTCTGGGGATGATGCGGGAAATCAGCGGGTTGATGGACCCGCGCTGCCTGACGCTGGACCCGATCGGCATCTACGAATGGATGGGACGAAATGTCGATGCGCCGGCCTATTCGCCTTATGGCTATGGCTATACCAACTATTCGCGCAAGGGGTTCTGCGCCTATCCCTTGGCCTTTCATGATGCCCCCGGCATTGCCGAGGCCACCCCGCGGGGCACGGTTCTGGGCGGCACGGGCATTGCGGTTTCGGCCTTTACCAAACACCCGGAAATTGCGGTGGACTATGCCTTCTGGATCGCGGGGGCCGACTGTCAGAAGGGGCTTTATACCGCATCCGGCGGGCAGCCCGGCCACGCGGCGGCCTGGGAGGATGACACCTGCAACGCCCTGACCGGAAACTTCTTTCGCAACACCCGCCAGACCCTGAACAGCGCCTGGTTGCGGCCGCGCTATGACGGCTACATGGCCCTGCAGGACCGGGCGGGTGACATCGTGCATGCTTGCCTGCGCGGTGAGGTGGCGGAGGCTGCCACCCTTGCCGCGCTCGACGCGGCCTACCGGGAGAGTCGGGCATGACCCTTCCGCTGGACGGTATCCTTGTCGTCGATTTCAGCCAGTTCCTGTCGGGGCCCTTGTGCAGCCTTAAGCTGGCCGATCTGGGCGCGCGGGTGATCAAGATCGAGCGCCCTGGTCTGGGTGACCTGTGCCGCACGCTGTATCTGAGCGACACCGAAATCGGCGGCACCAACAGCCTGTTTCATGCCATCAACCGCAACAAGGAAAGCTTTACCGCCGATCTGCGCGATGACGCTGACCGTGCCATGCTGCGCGACCTGGTGACGCGCGCCGATGTGGTGCTGCAGAACTTTCGCCCCGGTGTGATCGAACGGCAGGGTTTTGGCTATGACGACGTGCGGGCACTGAACCCCGGTGTCGTCTATGGCTCGATCTCGGGTTACGGCGAGGACGGGGATTGGGCCGATCTGCCGGGCCAGGACCTCTTGGCACAGGCGCGGTCGGGGCTGTTGTGGCTGACCGGGTCGGGGGGCGATCCGCCGATGCCGATGGGGCTGGCTGCCGCCGACATGATGGCGGGCAACGCGCTGGCGCAGGGCGTTCTGGCGGCGCTGGTCCGCAAGGCGCGCACGGGGCAAGGCGGTCTGGTGCAGACCAGCCTGCTGGAGGCGCTGCTGGATTTCCAGTTCGAGGTGCTGACCACGCATCTGAACGACGGCGGGCGGTTGCCGCAGCGGTCGGCGGTCAACGGCGCACATGCCTATCTGGGCGCACCTTACGGGGTCTATCAGACGGCGGATGGCTGGCTTGCGCTGGCGATGACGCCCTCGCTGGAACGGCTCGCGACCCTGATGGGGCTGGCCGGGCTGGAGCCTTGGTTCAACGATCCGCGCCAAGCGATGCGCGACCGGGATGCAATCAAGGCGATCATCGCGGCAGGGGTCAGGACCAAGGGCACGGCGCATTGGCTGGCCCTGTTGCAGCCCGCCGACATCTGGTGCGCCGAGGTGCTGGACTGGCCGGGCCTTATGGCCTCGGACGCGTTTCAGCGGTTGCAGATGGTGCAGCACATCAGCGGCGCGACTGCCAGCCTTGACACCCTGCGCGGCCCTTTGCGGATCGACGGGGCAACGCTGACCAGCCCGCGCGCGGCCCCCGATCTGGGGCAGGACCGGCAGGCGATCATTCAGGAATTCGGTCTGGGCCAGCCCCTGACCGGACAAAAGGACAGGCGGCAGGCATCTGCCACCTGAGACGGCAACGGGCGCGATGCGCCCATTTGGGAGGAGAAACCAATGAAACTGAAGGCCACTTTGGTGCTGGGCACCGCTCTTGTTGCCTTGGCCCTGCCGGCCACAGCGCAGGATTATGGCACGTTCGACGGCTATACCCTGCGCGTCAAGCTGATCGGCGGCGCGCAATACGAACCGCTTTACGCCGAAATCCCCAAGTGGGAAGCGGCGACCGGTGCCAAGGTCGAGATTGTCTCGTCGAAGAACCACTTCGAACTGGACAAGGAGATCAAGCAGGACATCGCGGCCGGCACGCTGGACTGGTGCGTGGGGTCGAACCACACGTCCTTTGCGCCGCAGTATGGCGACATCTACATCGACCTGAACGGCGTCATCGCGCCCGAAGTCATCGCCGACTTCGTGCCGCTGGCGATCTCGCAATCCACCGTCAACGACCGCCTGGTGCAGCTGCCGCGCCATTCGGACGTGTCCAACCTGTTCTACCAGAAGTCGCTATACGAGGACGAGGCGAACAAAACCGGGTTCAAAGAGAAATACGGTTACGACCTTGCCCCGCCGGAAACCTGGAACCAGGTCAAGGACCAGGCGATCTTCTTTTCCAACCCGCCGGATTTCTACGGCTTCCAGTTCGTCGGCAAGGACGAGGCGGTGAACGGACGTTTCTACGAAATGCTGGTCGCCAATGGCGGGGCGATGTTCGATGAAAACTGGAACCCGACGTTCAACTCAGCCGCCGGGGTCGAGGCGTTGCAGTTCTTTGTCGATCTTTATGAGGCCAAGGCCGTGCCTGTCGGGGTTCCGAACTACACCTGGGACGATACCGGGCTTGGCTTTGCATCAGGCTCTATCGCGCTGAACCTGGATTGGGGTGGCTGGTCGACCTTCTTCAACGATCCGGCCAATTCGAAAGTGGCAGGCAATGTCGGCCTGGTCCGCGCGCCGATGGGGTCGGGCGGCAAGCGCACCGGCTGGTCGGGCAGCCACAGCTTTTCGATCACCGAAGGCTGCGACAACAAGGAAGCCGCCGCCTCGTTCCTGACCTTCCTGACCAGCTATGACAACCAGATGGTCGAGGCACGCAAAGGCCTGTTGCCAACCCGGACGCAGGTCTGGGTCGACGCCATCGCCGAGTTCGAAGGCGCGGGCAACGCGTTTTCGGCCGAAGTGATGAAGACGTTCCAGACCTCGATGGCCGAAGACGCCTTCACCCCGCCGCTGATCCCGGAATGGATCGAGGTGTCCAACGTGATGTGGCCCAAGCTGCAAGCCGCAATCGTGGGTGACATGACTGCGCAAGAGGCTTTGGACGCAGCCCAGGCCGAGGCCGCCGTGATCATGTCGGACGCCGGTTACAACTGACGACCCCAGGCGCGGGGGGCTGCTCCCCCTCCCGCGCCACCCTATTTCGAAAGCTTTTCCCATGATCCGCGCCCTGACCACGCGACGCACCGAAATGGCGCCGTTTCTTCTGCTTCTGCCAGCCATTGCAACCATGCTTTTCGTGGTTGCGCTGCCTTTGGTATTTTCGCTGTGGACCTCGCTGACGCCCTACAAGCTGACCAAGCCCGACACACTTTACGATTTCATCTGGTTTCGGAACTACATCCGCATCTTCGCGGACTGGGACTTCTGGGAAGCCTTCCTGCGCACCATCGCGTTTCTGACCGTCGCCATCAATCTTGAGTTCGCGCTGGGTCTGGGGATCGCGCTGTTGATCAACAAGATCACCTGGGGTCAGCGAGGCCTTCGCACCATCATGATGTTTCCGATGATGTTTTCGCCGATCCTTGTCGGCTTTCAGTTCAAGTTCCTGTTCAACGACCATATCGGAGTCGTCAACAACGCCTTGCAGTCTCTGGGCCTGACCGATCAGGCGATCCCGTGGCTGGTGGACGCCAACCTTGCGATGTTTTCCATCACCCTGGCCGAGGTGTGGATGAGCACGTCGGTGTTCGCGATCCTGTTGCTGGCCGGCCTTTTCGCGATGCCGCGCGACCCGTTGGAGGCCGCCCGCGTGGATGGCTGCAACCCGTGGCAGGTGTTTCGCCACATCACTTTGCCCTTCCTGATGCCCTTTGCCTATATCGCGATGGCGATCCGCAGCCTGGATGTCGCCCGCGCCTATGACCTTGTGGCGGTGATGACGGACGGTGGCCCTGCCGGGCGGACGGAACTGCTTTGGACCCTGATCGCCCGCACCGGCTATGACGAGGCCAAGATGGGGCAGGCCAACGCGATGGCCTATATCTCGACCATCCTGTCGGTTCTGTTCACCTGGCACTTCTACCGCAAACTGGTCGCGGCGCGCCGTTACATGGGGGGTGCGGAATGACCGTGTCTGTTGAAAGCCGCGCCTCGAAGCAGGCAAAGAAGGTGGCGCTGTGGCTGGCGACGTTCCTGCTGATGCTGGTGATGTGCGTGCCGGGTCTTTGGGTCGTGCTGTCGGCCTTTCGCCCCAACCGCGAGATTCTGGCTAAGCCGCCGGTCTGGGTGCCGGAAGAATTGTCGCTGGTCAACTTTGGCAAGATTTTCGGGTTCGGGGCCGAACAGGTGGGCATTCCGGTGGGCAGCTATTTCACCAATTCCTTGATCATCGCGCTGACCTCGACCGTGATCGCGCTGATCATCGGGGTTGCGGGCGGCTATTCGTTCGCCCGCTACCGGTTCCGCTTCAAGGGCGGGATTTTCCTTGGCCTGATGCTGTTTCGCGCGGTGCCGGGGATCGCCCTTTCCCTGCCGGTCTTCATGATGTGGAGCCGTCTGGGGCTGGTCGATACCAAGTTGGGGCTGATCATCGTCTATGTCAGTTTGAACGTGCCCTTCACCATCTGGCTGATCGACGGCTTTTTCCGCCAGATCCCGCAAGCCCTGTCCGAGGCGGCGCAGGTTGACGGCTGCACCCGCTGGCAGGCGTTCTGGAAGATCGAGTTTCCGCTGGCCAAATCCGGAATCGCAGCCGCAGGGGTTTTCGCCTTCCTGACCAGTTGGAACGAGTTTGCGCTGGCCAGCCAGCTGACCCGCTCCACCGATAGCAAGACCCTGCCGGTCGGCCTTTTGGACTTTACCGCGCAGTTCACCATCGACTGGGCAGGCATGTGCGCGATGGCGGTGATCATCATCATCCCGGCGCTGATCCTGACCTTTATCGTGCAGAAACATCTGATTGCCGGACTGACCTTCGGCGGCGTGAAAGGATAAGACATGGCGGAAATCACGCTGGAGAAAGTGGTCAAGAAATACGGCGCGGTGGGGGTGGTCCATGGCATTGACCTGTCCATCGCGCATCAGGAGTTTGTGGTGTTGGTGGGGCCTTCGGGCTGCGGCAAATCCACCACCCTGCGGATGATTGCGGGGCTGGAGGATATTACCGGTGGGCTGGTCAAGATCGGCGGTCAGGTGGTCAACGACCTGCCGCCGCGCAAGCGCAACATCTCGATGGTGTTCCAGAACTACGCGCTTTATCCGCACATGAACGTGCGCGACAATCTGGGCTTCGGGCTGAAGATCGCCGGGCAGTCCGCGCCTGAGATTGCCAAGCGCGTCGCCGAGGCCGCCGATATCCTTGGCCTTGCGCCCCTTTTGGACCGCACTCCGGCTGAACTGTCGGGCGGCCAGCGCCAGCGCGTCGCCATGGGCCGCGCCATCGTTCGCAACCCCGATGCGTTCCTGTTCGACGAGCCCCTGTCCAACCTTGACGCCAAGTTGCGCGGCCAGATGCGGGCAGAGATCAAGAAGCTGCATCAGAAGGTCAAGACCACCGTGGTCTACGTCACCCATGATCAGGTCGAGGCGATGACCCTTGCCGACCGGATCGTCGTGATGAAGGACGGCCATATCGAACAGGTCGGCACGCCGATGGAGGTGTTCAACCATCCGCTGTCAACCTTTGTCGCCACCTTTATCGGCAGCCCGCCGATGAACCTTTTGCCAGGGCTCATCGAAGGGTCAACCGTGCGTCTGGCCGATGGCACCGGGGTTCCGGTTCCCGACCGGCTGAAGCAGTTCGTGCGCGACGGCATGGCTGTGCAACTGGGCATCCGGCCTGACGATATCTCTCCGGTCGGGCACGGGCTGTCGCAGGACGGTCCGGGGGCCGAGGTGGCGCTGACGGTCGATCTGGCCGAGCCTTTGGGGATGGAAAGCCTGATCTACACAAGGCTGGCGGGGCAAGAGGTGCAGGCAAAGCTTTACGGCCCGCGCATTGTCCAACCGGGTGAGGTGCTGACCTTCCGGCTGGCCCTGGACCGCGCGCATCTCTTTGATGCCGCGACCGGCAAGTCGGTAAGGGCGCAGTAGCATGGCCAAAATCGTCCGCGTCGAAATTCGCATGGTCGATCTGGTGCCGCCGGTCAAACGCACCGATGCGATCCAGTCTTTTGTCAGGCAGGAAACCCCGATTGTCACGATCACCGATGCCGAAGGGGCGGTGGGGGTGGGCTACAGCTATACCATCGGCACGGGTGGGCCTGCGGTGGTCAGCCTTTTGCGCGAAACGCTGGTGCCCCGCCTGATCGGGCGCGAGGCTGAGGAGATTGAGTCCATCTGGCGCGATCTGCTGTTTGTCACCCATGCGACGGCGGTGGGGGCGATCACTTCGCTGGCGCTGGCGGCGATTGACACCGCCCTGTGGGATTTGCGCTGCAAACGGGCGGGCCTGCCTTTGTGGCGGATGGCTGGCGGCGCGAAACCTGCGATCCCGCTTTATTCCACTGAAGGCGGCTGGCTTCATATCGAACCGCAGGCGCTGGTCGAGGATGCGATCCGCGTCAAGGAACAGGGCTTTGCCGGGTCCAAGGTCAAGATCGGCAAGCCGCATCTGGCGCAAGACCGCGCGCGGTTGTCGGCGGTGCGGGTGGCGGTTGGCGATGACTTCCGCCTGATGGTCGATGCCAATCAGGCGTTTCATTACCACGAGGCGCTTTTGCGGTCGCATATGCTGGCCGATGTCGGCATCACCTGGTTCGAAGAACCGATGCCCGCCGATGACCTGACCGGCCACGCCCGCCTTGCCGCTGCGTCCCGGGTCCCGATTGCGGTAGGCGAAAGCCTGTATTCCCCCGGCCAGTTCGCCGATTACCTGCGCGCAGGTGCCTGCAGCATTGTGCAGGTTGATGTGGCGCGGGTGGGCGGGATCACCCCATGGCTGAAGGTGGCCCATATGGCCGATGCGATGAACATCGCCGTCTGCCCGCATTTCCTGATGGAACTGCACGTCAGCCTTGTCTGCGCCATCCCGAATTCCTGGATGCTGGAATACATTCCGCAACTGGACGCCATCACCACCTCACGGCTGGACATCCGGGCCGGGCTTGCTCATCCGCCCGAGGTCGCGGGATTGGGGATCGACTGGGACCATCCGGCGATCATGGCGCAAACCATCACAGGCAGCCATTCCGACCACAGGGGGTAAGTTATGCAACGCATGGGTATGGTGATAGGACTGCATCCTGACAAGATCGAGGTCTACAAACGCCTGCACGCCGCCGTCTGGCCGGAAATTCTGGCCAGGATCAGCGAATGCAACATCACAAACTACTCGATCTACCTGAAACAGCCGGAAAACCTGCTGTTTGGCTACTGGGAATACACTGGCGTGGATTTCGCGGCTGACGCTGCAATCATGGCGGCTGACCCGAAAACGCAGGAATGGTGGGCGGTCTGCATGCCCTGTCAGGATCCGCTGGCCACCCGCAAGGATGGCGAGTGGTGGTCGATGATGGAGGAGGTGTTCCACAATGACTGACCTGATGCCTGCGCTGCAAAGCTGCTATACCTCGGTCGTGCATGACGTCTTGCGCGCCATGGGGCGGCGCAATTTCACCCTGCCGCAGCGCCTGCGCCCGCTGAACCCATTGGGCGTGCTGACCGGCCCAGCCTTTACCATCGAAGGCCGGATGGACGAGACCGCAGGTGCGCATGAAACGCTGCTGGCCTGGACCGGGTTGTTGTCGAAGGCTCCGGCAGGTCACATCTGGACCGCGCAGCCGCACAACCACATCGTGGCACAAATGGGCGAGTTGTCGGCCGAAACCCTGCACCGCAAGGGCGTGCTGGGGTGCGTCACTGACGGGGGTCTGCGCGACACCAACTTTATCCTGGCGTTGGGATTTCCCTGCTGGGGCGCATTTCATACCCCCCGCGATGTGGTCGCCAGCTGGTTGCCCACAGCAACCGATTTACCAATCCTGATCGACGATGTGCTGATCCGCCCCGGCGACTGGCTGCATGGCGACCGCGACGGAATGGTCTGCATTCCGCGGGAAATTCTGGCCGAAGTGGTCGAGAAATCCGTTGCGGCCATGGCTACCGAAAGCCTTGTCCGCCGCGCCATTCTGGACGGGATGGACCCGCAGGCGGCCTATCTGAAACACGGGAAGTTCTGATGCAGATATCCGCGCTGGACATTCGCGCCTGCCGATTGCCCGATGGCCTTCCCGGTCCGGGATCGCTGCGTGGCGGCGCGGGCGACGGCATGGAATGCGTGGTCTATACGATGCGTACCACGGACGGGCAGGAAGCCTCGATGCTGGGGTTTGCCGGGCGTTCGGCCAAAGGTGCTGGGGCCAGCGCTGCCGCATCATTGCGACCCTTCTTTGTTGGCCGCAATGCGCTGGACCGCGAAGGCGCGTGGCACGATTGGCGCCGCGCCGACCGCTGGTGGCATCACCTGCCTGCCCATGCCTATGGTCCGGCCGACTGCTGCCTTTGGCTCTTGGGCGCCCAAGCCGCCGCGCAACCTTTGTGGCGCTACATTGGTGGTGCCCGCGACTGCGTGCCGGTCTATGCCTCGTCGCTGGTGCTGCCGGATGCCGCCGCCTATGCCGACGAAGCGCGCGCGGTGCAGGCGGCAGGCCTGCGCGGCTACAAAATTCATCCCCCCGGTCGGTCGCTGGGGGAAGACATCGACATTCACCGTGCCGTGCGGCAAGCCGTGGGCGATGATTTTGCGCTGATGTCCGATCCCGTTCAGCCCTATACCTATGACGAGGCCCTGCGTCTTGGCCGGGCTCTGGAACAACTGGGCTATCTGTGGCTGGAAGAGCCCCTGCCCGACGAATCCCCCGGTGCCCTTGCCGAACTGACACGCGCGCTGGACATCCCGGTGATCGGCGGCGAGGTGCTGGCCAAGCGCCCTTATGCCCTTGCCGACTATTGCGCCCGTCGGGTGGTGGACGGGGTCCGCGCCGATGTAAGCTGGTCGGGCGGTGTTACCGGCACCCTGAAAACCGCCCATCTGGCCGAGGCGTTTCACATGCCCTGCGAAATTCACACCGCCATCTTTCACCCGCTGGAGATGGTGAACCTGCATGTCTGCGGCGCCGTCCGCAATTCCGCCTGGTTCGAGGTTCTGTGGCCCATGGACCGCTTTTCCTTTGCCCTGCCCGGCGGCCTGCCCATCCAGGACGGCGTGGCCATCCTGCCGGAAACCCCCGGCCTTGGGGCCACACTCGACCTTGACGCGATCGAAAACGCAACGCTGGAGGTCTTTTGAATGACCAAACTAACCGACCCCCGCCTGATGCTGCTGTCACCCGGCGACAGCGTCTATGTCCTGCGTGACCAGATTGCCGCGGGTGAGGCGGTGATGGTCGAAGGCGTTGCCGTTGCCTTTCCGCAAGCCCTTGGTCTGGGGCACAAGATTGCGCGGCTGGCGGTGCCTGCGGGCGACAAGGTCGTCAAATACGGCGCGCCGATTGGCCGTGCCAGCCGGGCCATCGCGCCGGGCGATCATGTGCATCTGCACAACCTGACCTCCGACTACACCCCGACCTATGCATTGAACACAGGTGAAGCATGAGAGGCTGGCCAAGATCTGACGGTCGCAAGGGCATCCGCAACGTGGTGGCGGTGGCCTATCTGGTGGAATGCGCCCACCACGTTGCGCGCGAAGTGGCTGGCGTGGATCGCGAGAACGCCCATGTCATCGGCTTTCCCGGCTGCTTTCCCAACCCCTATGCGCAAAAAATGATGGAGCGGCTTTGCACCCATCCCAATGTCGGCGCTGTGCTGCTGGTCAGCCTTGGGTGCGAAAGCTTCAACCGGCATCAGGTGGAAGCGGTGGTCAAGGCCACGGGCCGACCGGTCAAGGTGCTGGTGATCCAGAACACGGGCGGCACCCGCAGCACCATCGCGGCGGGGCGGGCTTGGGTGGCAGAGCAGGTGGCGGCCTTGGCCGCAGCGCCGACGGTTCCCATGCAGGTGTCCGAGTTGATCGTGGGAACAGTCTGTGGCGGATCGGACGGCACTTCGGGCATCACCGGCAACCCGGCCGCGGGTATTGCCTTTGACAAGCTGGTCGCGGCTGGTGCCGCCTGCATCTTTGAGGAAACCGGCGAACTGATCGGCTGCGAAGCGAT
>CAIXBE010000213.1 GCA_903917595.1 uncultured Rhodobacterales bacterium | reverse complement strand
CGTGACACCCAGATGTCACCGATCACCCGGTGATCCATGAACCGCATTTCCGCGACCCCCGGCAACAGCGCCGCCAAAGCTGCTTCGGCCCCTGGACCCTGCAACGCCAAAAGCGCGCGGTCGGTCACCGGTTCCACTGAAACCCCCGGCATTCCGGTGGTCATATGGGCGATGTCTGCCGCTTTGCATCCGGCGTTCACGACAACATACAGATGATCTCCGCGGTTGGTGAACATCAGGTCATCAAGGATCCCGCCCTGCTCATTGGTGAACAGACCATAGCGCTGGCGGCCTTCGGCCAGACCCAGAACATCAACCGGCATGAGCGCCTCGAACGCCAGCTTCAGCGCGTCCATATCCGAGTCTGGCCGGACCTTGGGCCGCAGGATCACCTGCCCCATGTGGGAAACGTCGAACAGCCCCGCCGCAGTCCGGGTGTGAAGATGTTCCTTCAGCACCCCATCCGGATACTGAACAGGCATTCGGTAACCCGCAAAGGGCACCATCTTGCCGCCCAGTTCCTTGTGCAGGCCATCAAGCCCCAACAGCACAAGCCCGTCGTCTTCAAGGTCGGCCATTGCCGCCCTCCCATCACTGGCCGGAGCATACCGGCACCGTCAGACAGGCTGATCCCTGCCCTGCGATGCCCCCTCTGTCCTTGCGCCATTTGGCGCGCCTGAGATCGTTATCCCTTCGGCGTCCCGGTTGTCCGGGAACTCTCCAGAGTCTGTCGTCAGAAACGGTCCCTTGCGCCTGAGAGTTTACCGGGGCGGTTGCTCCTTCGGCACCGATGGGCCTTGGGGGGCCCGCCGGATTCTCCCGAACCTGACGCCTGATGGTTAGCCTATCGCCCCGCAAGGCGGCAAGAGAAAAACGGAATGCGACAGTATGCCATGTGGCAGCGACACTGCCTCAGGCCCGCCGCTCGCCCGGGCCGGTCACGGGCTCGACCTCGGCCACGGGAACCGGGCCACCACGCGGCGGCAAGGCGGCGGGTGCGCCGATAGCCCGCAGCGCCAGCCAGACCGCCACCAGCCCGAAGATGACCCCGCCCAGCGCCTGCCCGATCAGCACCCCTTCGGCCCCCCAGACGCCGCCCAGCCAGATCGCCAGCGGAATGGTCCCCACCGTGTGGCGGCCCCAGTTGACCAGCGTCGACCAGAACGGCCGGCCAAGGTTGTTGCAAACGGCATTGGCGACAAAGATCACCCCGTTGAAGAACCATAAAAGCGCGAGCGGTCCGCAGAACAGATAGACGATGTCGCGCGTCAGCCCCGTCGCCTGAAAGGCATCGGCAATCGGCCCGCGCAAGGCAAACAGCAAGGCCGAGACGAAGACGATCACCAGCCCGGTAAAGATCAGCCCGTCAAAGAACGCCCGCCGCACCCGGTCCATCCGGCCCGCGCCAAAGTTCTGCCCGATGATCGGCCCCAATGCGCCGGACAAGGCAAAGATCACCCCGAAAGCCACAGGGGTCAGCCGCCCGGCAATCGCCATCCCTGCCACCGCCGCCTCACCGTAAGCACTGGCCGCCCGGGTGATGAAGGCCTGGCCTACCGGCGTTGCGACCTGAGTCAGGATCGCAGGCACCGCAATCGCCCAGATCGGGCTCATGTCGGCCATGACCTGCCCGGGGGTAACCCGGTCAAAGCCGCCGTATTTCCGCAGGATCGGCAGCACGGCCATGACTGCAATGACCACCCGTGCTGCGACGCTGGCAATCGCGGCCCCGGTCAGTTCCCAGCCAAAGCCGAAGATCAGCACCGGGTCCAGCGCGGCAGTCACCACCCCGCCCCAGACCGTGGCCATCATCGCCGCCCGCGCGTCGCCATGGCTGCGCAGGATCGCGCCGCCGATCATGCCCACCATCAACAGGGGCTGTGACGGAGTGACGATCTGCAGGAAATGCACGGCCAGTTCCGCCGTCTCGCCCGTGGCCCCAAGCAATGCGACCAGCGGGCCAAGCGTCAGCCAGACCCCGGCGGCAAACAGCGACCCGAAGACAAAGCCCAGCACCAGCCCGGTCGTCGCCTTTTCCCGCGCCGCAGCCGGATCGCGCGCGCCCAAGGCCCGCGCTACCAGCGCCCCGACCGCAATCGACATGCCGATGCCGAAACTTGTGGTGAAAAACAGGATCGCTCCCGCATAGCCAACCGCCGCCGCCAGTTCGGCCCGCCCCAGCATCGCGATGTACAGCAGGTTGATAAGGTCGACGACAAACACCGCCATCAACCCGACCGACGCCGTCAGCGCCATGACAGACACATGCCGGAAAAGGTTCCCCTCGACAAACTTCGCTTGCGGCCCGGCCATTGCCAAGTCCTTCCTCTCTGAAAAAAGTATCCCACGGGAGGTCCGGAGGGTGTGAAACCCTCCGGGGCCTGCCAAGGGCTCAGACGCTTGGCACCTTGCGCAAAAGCGGCATCACGTCGGCCATCTCGGGCCCTGCATCGCGCCCGGTCAACGCCCGGCGCAAGGGACGGAACAGGTCCTTGCCCTTGCGGCCTGTGGCCTCCTTGACGACAGCGGTCCACTCGCCCCAGGTCGCCGTGGTCCAGGGCTGCGCGGGCAGCAGCGCCAGCGCCTGCCGCACAAAGTCGCGGTCGCCGTCTTCCAGCACCGGATCAGCGCCGTCACGGAACAGGGTCCACCAGCCCTCCAGATCGGCCAGCACGGTGATGTTGCCCTTGGCGACGTTCCAGAAACCCTCGGCCTCGGCCTCGGGCACACCCAGACTGGCGATCCGCTCCTGCACCGCCGCGAAAGGCAGCGCCTGCACATGATGGCGGGTCAGCGGGAACAGATCCTCGGCGTCGAATTTGGTCGGTGCGGCCCCGAAGGACCCGACCTCGAACCCCGCAATGATATCCTCCATCGACCCGGCCAGTTCCACCGGCTTGGACGACCCCAGCCGCGCCATCAGGGACAGCAGCGCCATCGGCTCCACCCCCCTTGCGCGCAGGTCGCGCAGGGACAGAACGCCCAGGCGCTTGGACAATTCTTCGCCCTGCGGTCCGGTCAACAGCGAGTGGTGTGCGAATGTCGGCGGCACCCCGCCCAGCGCCTTCATGATCTGGATCTGCGTCGCGGTATTCGTCACATGGTCCGCCCCGCGCACGATATGGGTGACCCCCATATCCACGTCATCGACCGACGAGGCAAAGGTATACAAGACCTGCCCGTCCGCCTTGATCAGTACCGGGTCACTGACCGACGCCGCATCAATCGAGATGTCGCCGATGATCCCGTCAGCCCATTCGATCCGCTCCAGATCGAGGCGAAAGCGCCAATATCCCTGCCGCCCTTCGGCGCGGTAGGCGGCCTTCTGATCTTCGGTCAGGGCGAGTGCTGCCCGGTCATAAACCGGCGGACGCCCCATATTCAGCTGCTTTTTCCGCTTCAGGTCCAGCTCGACCGGCGTCTCGAAGCATTCATAAAACCGCCCGGCGGCCTTAAGGCTTTCTGCCGCCTCGGCATACCGTGCCATCCGCTTGGACTGCTGTTCGACGCGGTCATAGTGGATGCCCAGCCAGTCCAGATCGGCCTTCAACCCGTCGATGTATTCCTGCTTTGACCGCTCCTGATCGGTGTCGTCCAGCCGCAGGATGAACTGACCGCCGTTCTGGCGCGCGATCAGATAGTTCATCAGCGCCGTGCGCAGGTTGCCGACGTGGATCCAGCCGGTGGGCGAGGGGGCGAAACGGGTAGTGACGATCTCAGCGTGGTTAGGCATCTCGAGGCTCCTTGAGAGGCCCTTCCCTGTCACATGCCCCGGCCATTGTCCAGTTTGCGACTCGGGTGGGGCACGCCGCGTCAGCGCCTTCGGGCGGGGCTCGATGCCCTGCCCGAAGGCCCCCTGTTACAGTATCAGACCGCATGGACCGGCCACAGCTTTGCCAGATCCGCCAGACCGGCCCGGATCAACTCCTCCAGCACCGCCTCGTCCACCTTGTCCAGCCGCTTGAGATACAGGCAGGACTTGCCCACCCGATGCGGCCCGAGCCGGGACAGGATCGGGCCGAAATCGGTGTATCCCGGCAGGATATAGACCGAAAGCTCGGCCCTGCGCGGTGAAAATCCGGTGGCAAGGGATGTACCACGATGCCCGCTGTCATAAAGGTAGTCATAGCGCCCGAAGCCCACAATCGACGGCCCCCACAGCCGGGGCTCCCATCCCGTCGCCCGCCCGAAAAGGTCAAGCAACCGCAGCGCCTCGGCCCGCCGTTCGGGGCTTTCGACGCCGGCCAGAAACGCCTCACGGTCCAGTGCCGCGCTTTTGGTCTTTGCCTCATTTGCCATCGCTGCCCTCTTCGCCTTTCGCCAGAATACCATGGGCTGCGGGGCTTTTCGCCCCTTTCGCACGGCCACCGGCATGCCTATCTTTCCACCATGACAAATCCTGCCCCCGACAGCCTCGCCCCGACCCTTGCCTTCATCGAGCAGCTTGCGCATGAGGCGGTCTCGACCCTGCCCGAGCCGTTCCGCGAGCCTGCGACCCATGTCCGCCTGCGGGTCGAGGATTTCCCCGACGACGACATGCTCGAGGCTTTAGGCGTCGACGATGCCTTTGACCTGACCGGGCTTTATGACGGCATTCCCCTGACCGAGAAATCGACCGACGATCAGGTCACAAGGCCGGATGTGGTCTGGCTGTTCCGCCGCCCGATACTGGACGAATGGGCCGAGCGTGGGAATGTGTCGATTTGCGAACTGGTGACCCATGTGGTAATCCACGAACTGGCGCATCATTTCGGCTGGTCCGACGACGATATCGCCACTGTCGACCCGTGGTGGGAATAGCCTGACCGCCCGGGCCAAGATTCCTTGATTCAAGGAGTTTTTCAAAATTCTTGATCAGGAATTTTGTACCCTTCGTCCACCTTCGGGGAAGGTTCCATTTTCTGCGGAAGCCTTTATGATAGCGGTAACACGAGGTGCCGCATGACCCAGCTTCCGATCCTGACTCTGACCCTGAACCCCGCGCTGGACATGGCGACCGAGGTGCATGACATGCTGCCCGGCCACAAGCTGCGCTGCTCCGAGCCGCTGCTGGATCCCGGCGGCGGCGGGTTGAACGTCAGCCGCGCGATCAAGTCGCTGGGGGGGGACAGTCTGGCGCTGGTGGCTATCGGCGGGTTGACCGGCGACCGGTTGGCGGGCCTTATCCGGGCCGAAGGCGTGACCTTTCTGTCGATCCTTGGCCCCGGCGAAACACGCCAGTCACTGACAGTGAACGAAGCGTCAACCGGCAAGCAATACCGTTTCATGCTGCCCGGCCCGGTATGGGGCGAAGCCGAACGCGCCCGCGTCTTTACGCTGCTGCGCGCCACCGCCCGGCCCGGTGGGATTTCGGTGATCTCGGGCAGCCAGCCACCCGGCGTGCCGGTCGATTTCCCGGCGCAACTGGCCGCATCGATGCCCGAAAGCCGGATCGTGCTGGATACGTCAGGTGCGACCCTGACCGAGGCTGTGCGCCACCCGATTCCCGGCCTTGACGTGCTGCGCATGGACGGCGAGGAAGGCGATGCTCTGGCCGGTCGCCCGCTGCCGACCCGCGAGGATACGGCCGAATTCGCCCAGTCTTTGGTGCGCGCGGGCGTGGCCCGGACCGTGATCATCGCCCGGGGTGCTGAAGGCAACGTGTTGGCCGATAAGGACAGCCGGATTTTCGCCAAGGCGGCGAAGGTGCGGGTCAAGTCCACGGTTGGCGCGGGCGACAGCTTTGTCGCGGCCTTTGTGCTGGCCCTGTCGCGTGGCCAGTCCAATGCCGAAGCACTTGCGCTTGGGTCAGCCGCTGCCTCGGCCGCTGTCACAACCGATGCCACGCAGCTTTGCCGCCCGGAAGACGTGATGCGGCTATTGCCGGAATGTGTGGTCAGTCAGGTCTGACGGGCAATAGGTCGGTATTTTCGGCAAGACGAAAATACCGACTTGCCCATCCTACGGGACCTCAGCTCTCATCGCGCCAGCGGTTGGCGATGGGGTAGCGGCGGTCCAGCCAGAAGGCCTTTTGCGTCAGCCTGACCCCCGGTGCCGCCTGAAAACGCTTGTATTCTGCGAGATACAGCAGGTGTTCGACCTTTTTCACCACAGCCCGGTCAAAGCCCATAGCCACAGTATCGGCCACCGCCATTTCTTTTTCCACAAGGCATTCCAGGATCACATCCAGCACCTCATAGGGCGGCAGGCTGTCATCATCGCGCTGGTTGGCGCGCAGTTCGGCGCTCGGGGGCCGGGCGATGATCGCCTCCGGGATGACCTCGCCCGACGGGCCTTTCATCCACGCGCGGTGGTTCTCGTTCCGCCACCGTGCGGTCAGGAACATGCGGGTCTTGTACATGTCCTTGACCGGGTTGTAGCCGCCGTTCATGTCACCGTAGATCGTGCAGTAGCCCACCGCCATTTCCGACTTGTTGCCGGTGGTCAGAAGCATCTCGCCGAACTTGTTCGACAGCGCCATCAGCATCACACCGCGCAGGCGGCTTTGGATGTTTTCTTCGGTGATCCCCGGTTCGGTCCCGGCAAAAAGCCCGGCCAGCGCCTCGCCCACAGCGCCCTGCGCGCCGGTGATAGGAACCGTATCATAGCGGCAGCCCAGCGCCTTGGCCGCTGCAGTCGCAAGGTCCAGCGACTGCTGGCTGGTGAATTCCGATGGCAGCATCACACAGCGCACGTTTTCCGGGCCCAGCGCATCGACCGCCATTGCAGCAACAATCGCCGAGTCAATCCCGCCCGACAGGCCCAAGAGGGCCTTGGTGAACCCGCACTTGCGCATGTAATCGCCGGTGGCCATGACGCAGGCGCGGTAGTCCGCTTCGCCAATCGGCGGGATCTCGTGGATCTCGCCCTGGTCGGCCTGCCACCCCTCCGCACCGCGGCGGAAGGTGACCATCACTTCGGTCTCGTCGAACTGCGGCAGTTGCGCCATCAACCTGCCACCGGGGTTCAGCACCATACTGGAGCCATCAAAGACCTGATCGTCCTGACCGCCAACCATGTTCAGGTAAACCAGCGGCAACCCGGTTTCGACCACCCGTGCCACCATCAGGTTAAGCCGCAGGTTCGGCTTGCCCCGGTGATAGGGCGAGCCGTTGGGGATCAGCAGAATCTCGGCCCCGGTTTCCGCCAGAGTCTCGGCCACGTCCGGGTGCCAGGCATCCTCGCAGATCGGCGTGCCGATGCGCACACCGCGCACCACATAGGGGCCATGCACATCGGCTGACGCAAAGATGCGCTTTTCATCAAAGACCGCGTCATTCGGCAGGTGATGTTTCAGCACCCGCGCATGGATGCGCCCGCCCTCCAGCACATAGTAACCGTTGTAAAGCTTGCCCCCCTGCCGCACCGGGCCGCCGATGCCCAAAGCCGGGCCGTCGGCACAGTACGCCGCCAGCGCCTCGATCGCGGCGATGGCCGCGGTGACGAAGGCGGGCTTCAGGATAAGGTCCTGGGTCTGGTAGCCGGTCACGAACATCTCGGTCAGGGCAACCATGTCGGCCCCCGCTGCGCGGCCGTTCTCCCAGGCCAGTCTTGCCCGCGCCGTGTTGGCGGCAATCGCGCCAACGGTTGGGTTCAACTGTGCCAGCATCAGGCGGAACATATCGGTCATCGGCGGCCCCCATCGGTTCGCGCCTTTCTAAAGCGTGTCAGGTTCGAATTGAATCGAAAATCACTGCCTCTCGCAAACGCTCGAACGCGATTTTCGATTCTGGTGTTTCAATCGGACCCTGACACGCTCTGGCAGGTTGCGGTCCAAGGGAAAGTGTCCCGCCTACTGCCCGCCAACAGTCAAGCCTTGCGCTTGTCACACCCCGACCACCCGCTTACCCTTGTCCCGTTCATCCGGGGAATCGCCCATGCGTCTGTTGACCGTTGCTTTGCTTGCCCTTTCCGTCCCGCTTTTCGCGCCCGTCCCGCTTTACGCGCAGGACGGCGAGATCATCACCAAGCAATACGACGATGGCTCGATCTATGAGGGCACGTTCAAGGACGGCCGCCAGCACGGGATCGGGACCTACCGGCTGCCCTCGGGCTTTGAATATGCAGGCGAGTGGATCGATGGCGAGATTACCGGCATCGGCACCGCACGTTATCCTAATGGCTCGATCTATGAGGGCGCATTCGTCATCGGCCGCCCGGAAGGCAAGGGCCGGATCACAGGCGCGGATGGAAGCACCTACGACGGCGACTGGATCGCGGGGCAAAAGACCGGCGAGGGGGTGTCAACCTATCCAGACGGCGCGGTATATACCGGCACTTTCGTCAACGGCACCCATAACGGCAAGGGCACGCTGACCAATCCGTCGGGCTATACCTATGCGGGCGACTGGATCATGGGGGTCAAGGAAGGCACCGGCAAGATCACCTATCCCGATGGTGCCAGCTATGACGGCACGCTGATTGCGGGCGCGCGCGCGGGCAAGGGTCGGCTGACCATGCCCGACGGTCTGATCTATGATGGCGACTGGTCCGAAGGTCAGATCAACGGCAAGGGCACGCTGACCCAGCCGAATGGCGATGTGTATCAGGGTGATTTCGTCAATGGCCAGCGCGAAGGCCAAGGCACGCTGACCCATGCCGGGGGCGATGTCTATACCGGGGCCTGGTCAAAGGATCGCCGACATGGTCAGGGCGTCTTTCGGGCCGCTGACGGCTTTACCTACGAGGGCTCGTGGGTTGAAGGCCGCATGTCGGGCACCGGGTCGATCAGCTATCCCGACGGCTCGGTCTATGTTGGCGCGATGCGCGACGACCAGCCGCAGGGCGCGGGTGCGATCACCTATCCCGATGGCGCGACCTATCAGGGTGACTGGCAGGCGGGGCTGATCACCGGTCAGGGTCGGGCCGCCTACGCCGATGGCCGGGTCTATGAAGGCGCCTTCGTGAACGCCCTGCCGCAGGGGGTGGGCACGATGACCTACCCAGACGGCTATCGGTATGAGGGCGACTGGGTCGATGGCCAGCGCGAAGGGGTGGGGGCGGCGGTCTATGCCGACGGCAGCCTTTACAAGGGCACCTTCAAGGCCGGTCTGCGCAATGGCGATGGCGAACTCACCATGACCGACGGCTATCGCTATGTCGGCACCTGGGTCGCGGGTGTGATCGAGGGCAAAGGCGTTGCGACCTATCCTTCGGGCGATATCTATGCGGGCATGTTCAAGGCGGGCTTGCGCGAAGGCGAGGGCACGCTGACCTACGCGACAGGAGAGGTCGCGACCGGCATCTGGCAAAGCGGCATCCTGACTGCCCCGCCCGAGGCGGTCCCGGTGGAGGGCGCACCCCCGGCACCGCCCGTCGCGGAAGGGTCGGAGACCACCCTCGACCCCTGAATTGCCCGGGTAGCGCGGCAACGGCGCAAGTGACCGAAGGCTGTGGAAAGGTCAGTCGGCCTTTGGCTTGAACCCGGACACACTGGTCGCGCAGCCGAAGAAATGGGGTTTTAGCGTCACTGACAAACCGGCGGCACGCAGCGCATCGGCCATGTGGGCGGCACTGCCGAAGTTGCGGGTATAGGTCCCGATCATGCTGAAATCCTGTGCGCCTTTCAGGAAAAATCGTTCGATCCGGGGTAGCAACCGATCCAGATAGAACCGATAGATCGGTCGCAAAAGCCAACCTTTCGGGTCCGACGCCTCGATCAGTGAGAAACTGCCACCGGGCTTCAGAAGCCGGGCAATCTGGCCCGCAAGAACCGTCTGCTGGTCACGATTGAAGGTTTTCAGCCCGAAGGTGGACAGAACCTGATCCGCCATGCCAGAAGGCAGATCCGTTTCAAGCGCATTCGCCGCAAGATGCGTGATCCGGTGCGCATAGGGGCCATGCAGCCGGTCAACCGCCTCCAGATGCATCCGATGCGAGATATCCAGTGCGGTGATGCTGCCAAGGTCGGGAAAGCGCCGCAGGAGGTGTGGCCAGACTTCGCCGGTTCCGGCCATCAGGTCCACGGCAACGGCACCGGGCTTCGGGGCTTGAAGCAAAGCGACGCATTGCCGTCGCCATATGTAGATGAACCCAAAGGAACTGACTGCGCTCCACCAGCGGTAGTTCGATGAGCACCGGTCAAACAGGTCGGCAACATAGGCCGGATCGTAGATATCGGCCCGCTGTTCAGTCTCAGCCATTGTCATGATTTCCAATCCGCCTCGGCCTTGCCCTGCGGAACCAAGCCGCTCACGCCTCGCTCAACGCCACCTTCATGTCCTTTACCAGATAGATCACCTCGCCGTCCGCCTCGACCCGACCGTCGGCTACTCCCATGGTCAGGCGGCGGGTGGTCAGGGCTTTGGTGAAATCGACGAAGTAGGTGAGTTTCTTGCGGTCAGGCCGCACCATGCCGGTCAGCTTGACCTCGCCCACGCCCAAGGCATAGCCGCGCCCCAGCCAGCCGCGCCAGCCAAGGTTGAAGCCGGTCAGTTGCCACAGGCCGTCCAGCCCAAGACAGCCCGGCATGATCGGGTTGCCGGGGAAGTGGCAGTCGAAGAACCACAGGTCCGGCGTGATGTCGAACTCGGCCACGACATGGCCCTTGCCATGCTCGCCGCGATCTTCCGAGATGTCGGTGATCCGGTCCATCATCAGCATCGGCGGCGCAGGAAGCTGAGCGTTGCCGGGGCCGAACAATTCGCCGCGCGAACAGGCAAGCAGAGCTTCCTTATCGAAACTGGTTGGATAAGACGCCATCCCTTGTGGTCCCCCGCTATGTGTTTTCCCATGCCTAGCATTTGGCGGGGAAGAGTGGCAAGTCTGGCGGAAGCAGCCGAGGAAGACACAGATGACAGCCTTGCAGCGGTTCATCACGGCCAGTGCGATGACAAACCTTGCCGATGGCATTGCGGTGGTGGCCTGGGGCTGGATCGCGTCGCTGTTGACCCGCGATGCGTTTCTGGTGGCGCTGGTGCCAGTTGCCCTGCGCCTGCCGTGGTTCCTGCTGGCCCTGCCTGCCGGGCTGGTGACGGACCGCGTGGACCGGCGCAAGCTGATCCTGCGGATGGACGCGCTGCGGGGGCTGGCCTTTGCCGGGGCGGCTGCGGCCCTTTGGCTGGCCCTGCCCCTGACCCCCGCCCCGGCCGAAGGTGTGTCCAACCCCGGGCTATACTGGTCGCTGCTGGTCGCGGCTTTCGTGGTCGGCGGGGCCGAGGTCTTTCGCGACAATGCCGCCCAGACCATGCTGCCCGCCTTGGTGCCCGCCGACAGGCTGGAACGCGCCAATGGCCAGTTGTGGAGCGCCGAACTGCTGACCAACGCGCTGATCGGCCCGGCTTTGGGGGCGTTCCTGATCGGGGTCTGGCTGCCCTTGGCCTTTGGGCTGAACGCGCTGGCTTATGGCATGGCGATGCTGCTGGTTGCGGGGGTGGCGGGGAATTTCCGCGCCAACCGGGCGGCAAAAAGCCCTTGGCGCGCCGAACTGGCCGAGGCGCTGACCTTCCTGCGCGGCGTGCCCCTGTTGCGCACGCTGGCAGTGACGACCGGGTTCTGGAACCTGTTTCACCAGATGATCGTCATCGGCGTGGTCCTGCACGGGCAGGAAAACCTTGGGCTGTCGGCGCAAGCCTATGGTCTGACACTGGCAGGGGGCGCGGTCGGTGGCATCGCGGGCAGTCTGATGGGCGAAGGCATCGCCCGCCGTCTTGGCCCGGCACGGACGATGCAGGTCATGCTTGCCGCCTCGGGTCCGTGCTTTCTGGCCATGGCGCTGGCCCCGAATGCCTGGACTCTGGGGGCGGCCTTTGCCGCGATGGAGTTTTCGGGCTTTGTCTGGAACGTGGTGTCGGTCAGCACACGGCAGCGGATGATCCCGGATACGCTGTTGGGTCGGGTCAACAGCGTCTACCGGCTGCTGGCCTGGGGAATGATGCCGTTGGGGTTGATCCTGTCTGGCGTGGTGGTGTCGCTGGGCGAGGCATTCCTGTCGCGCGGCGCGGCGCTGGTCCTGCCGTTCTGGGTGGCGGCATTGGGGTCGACCCTGGCGGCCATCGCGGTCTGGCGTGCAATTCGGCGCGGATTTGCCGGGCTTCCGGGGTGAAATAGGCGATTCCGATTGAAACAACCAGGTTCGCAGCCCTATATCAATGGCAGATGATGGCTAGGACGGGCACTTGACTGACAACATGCGCAGCGCGGACTGGTTGGATGCGGGGGGCTTGCGCCCGACGCGGCAGCGGCTTGCGCTGGCCGAACTGCTGGTCGGGGACGGTCTGAACCGGCATGTAACCGCCGAAAGCCTGTTCGACCTGGCCGTCGACGCCGGCGAAAGGGTCAGCCTTGCCACCGTCTACAACACGCTGCGGGCCTTTTGCGATGCGGGCTTGCTGAACGAGGTCGTTGTTGACGGCACGAAAAGCTATTTCGACACCCGCACCGATGACCATCCGCATTTCTACTGGGAAGACAGCCAGCGCCTGACCGACGCTCCGGCCGACGAACTGGCCATCACCTCGCTGCCGAAAGTGCCCGAAGGCATGGCCGTGGCGCGGGTTGATGTGGTCATCCGACTGCGCCGCGCCTGAAAGGCAAAGGTCCGCAAGGACACGCCGGACCTTACCATACTGGGGAATTTGGCTGCCCGGCGTGTCGTCGACGCGTACTTTGCGCCAACCGGCCGCCCCGGGCAACATGCCCCGGACGGTCGTCTAAAAAGCGTCTTGCAGCAAATTGATGGCTGAAAGCGGTATCTGGCGATACCGTCTGCACAATCGCATTCCGCCTGACGGGAGGGAAGTTGCAGCGCAAGGCGGGGGGTTGCATCATCATGCAAAAAGTTGCATCTGGTTGCATACCGGGTTTTACAGTGAGTGTGAAGTGGAAATTCCGGAGCAGTTTTCCGGTCGGCTGCAACTGGCGTTGAAGCAGACAAACCTGTCGCCCGGTGCGCTGGGTGCTGCGGTTGACGTCGACAAGTCGGTGGTGTCGCGCTGGGTGTCGGGGCGCGTGCGGCCCACCCGGCACAACCTGACCCTGATCGCCGCCGTCCTTGCCGAACGTCTGCCGGGGTTTTCAGCCCTGTCCT
>CAIXBE010000212.1 GCA_903917595.1 uncultured Rhodobacterales bacterium | reverse complement strand
GGTATTGGTCGTCGATAGCACGGGGCGCATTGTGGGGGCGACTTTGGGCAATGACGTCAACCTTCGTGATGTCGAAGGCCGCTCGGCTTTGCTGCTCGGCAAGGCCAAGGACAACAACGCTGCCGCCAGCCTTGGGCCGTTCATCAGGGTGTTCGACGGCAATTTCACGTTGAATTCTGTCCGACGGATGGAATTGACGCTGACGGTCACCGGAATTGACGGCTTCAGATTGTCGGGACAATCCTCGATGAGCCTGATCAGCCGCGACCCGGCGGACCTTGTGGCCCAGACCCGCGGCCGACATCACCAATATCCCGACGGCTTTCTGCTCTACTGCGGCACGATGTTTTCGCCGGTGCAGGATCGCGATGGGCCAGGGCAGGGGTTCACCCATCATCTTGGCGACGTCGTCACAATTGCCGCCCCTGAGCTTGGCAGCCTGACCAATACTGTGCGTCTGTCGACCGAAGCACCGGAATGGACTTTCGGCACGCGGGCGTTGATGGCCAACCTTGCCGCGCGCGGCTTGCTTTGAAAGGGACCGACATGTTGACGGGCAAACACCTGATCGCGGGGGAATGGGTGGCAGGCGCGCAGATGTTCCTGTCCTTGCCTGCCTATGGCGAGGCGCGGGCGTTCTCTGTTGGTACGCCCGCACATGTAGCGGCGGCATGCGAACGCGCGGAAGCGGCGTTCTGGTCCTATTCAGCGCTGAGCCGCGATGCGCGCGCAACCTTTCTTGACCGCATTGCCGAAGAGATCGACGCGCGCGGGACCGAGATCACCGCCATCGGCACGTCGGAAACCGGCCTGCCAGCGGCACGGCTGGAGGGCGAGCGGGCGCGTACCACCGGCCAGTTGCGTCTGTTCGCCGCCCATATTCGCCAGGGCAAGTATCTCGACATTCGTCACGACCCGGCGTTGCCTGATCGCAAGCCCTTGCCGCGCCCTGATATCCGTCTGGTGCAGCGACCCATCGGCCCGGTGGCCGTGTTCGGGGCATCGAACTTCCCGCTGGCCTTCTCCACGGCGGGCGGCGATACCGCCAGCGCGCTGGCCGCCGGCTGCCCGGTGGTCGTCAAGGGCCATTCCGCTCATCCCGGCACTTCCGAAATCGTCGCGCAGGCGATCGCTGGTGCAATCGCTGCTTGTGACATTCATCCAGGAGTATTCAGCCTGATCCAGGGCGGGCGGCGGGATGTGGGCGAGGCTCTGGTGCAGCATCCGCTGATCAATGCCGTGGGCTTTACCGGGTCACTGTCCGGTGGCAGGGCGCTATTCAACCTCTGTGCCGCACGGCCAAATCCGATCCCGTTCTTTGGCGAGTTGGGCTCGGTGAACCCGATGTTCCTTTTGCCGCATGCGGTCGCCGCCCGTGGAGTGGAGATTGCCACCGGATGGGCCGCCTCGCTGACCATGGGCGCTGGACAATTCTGCACAAACCCGGGCATCGCTGTGCTGATCGACGGCCCCGAGGCGCAAGCCTTCATCGCCGCCGCAAAAGCCGCACTGGACCCGGTGCCCGTGCAGACCATGCTGACCGACGGCATCGCTGCCGCCTACCGTGAGGGGCGTGACCGAATTTCCGGCACAGCAGGCGTGGGTTCGGTCCTGACCAACATCTGCGCCACAAGGACCGCCGCGCCTTGTCTTTTTGAGGTTTCGGGCGAAGCCTGGCTGGCCAATCACGCTTTGGGCGAAGAAGTGTTCGGCCCGCTTGGTCTGATCGTGCGGGTGCGCGACGCCGCCCAAATACAGCAGATTGCCCGCGCCCTGCCAGGCCAATTGACCTGCACCCTGCACCTGGACGCGGCCGATACCGACCACGCCCGCCAGCTGCTGCCGGTGCTGCAACGCAAAGCCGGGCGCATCTTGGCCAACGGCTTCCCGACCGGCGTCGAGGTCTGCGACGCCATGGTCCACGGCGGCCCCTACCCGGCCTCAACCAACTTCGGTGCCACCAGCGTCGGCACAATGTCGATCCGCCGCTGGCTCAGACCGGTGAGCTATCAGAACATGCCAGCGGTGCTATTGGAGCTTTGCACGGATTGAGGGGAGCGGTTCCGGATCGCAATGCCGGCGGGTGTTGCGCCAAAATTGGCGATACCGCCGACCTTCCGGATGGCAATTGCGTTGGCGGAAACTGCGGCGCAGCTCAGTCTTGATCAGCTTGCGAGCCGGGGCGGGATTGCCCCGCGATGGCCGATCACATGGATGGCCAGTTCATGCCCCTGTACGGCCGCCTGTTCCGGACTGGAGCCGCGCAAACGGCTGGCAAGATAGCCGGCATTGAATGCATCCCCGGCGCCGGAGGTGTCGACGACGCGGGTTGCGGCTTTGAGGGGACCGGCGGACCGCAGCCCTGCGGCCCAGATCACCGGCCCGGCCGCACCGTCTTTCAGGATAATTTCGGTCACGCCCGCCGCGACCAACCGACCTAGGTGTTCAGTCCCGGCATTTGATGGATTGGGTTTAGGGTGAACCTTTCGGGTTCGATTGTCCATTGTTTGCAGATGAACTCGTAAGGCGTGAGTCCCTTGAGGGTCTTCAATCTTCGCCCGAAGTTGTAGGCGCTGATGAAGTTGGCGAGGTGATTTCGCAAGTGGTCGTGGT
>CAIXBE010000211.1 GCA_903917595.1 uncultured Rhodobacterales bacterium | reverse complement strand
GAAGGCCAGACCGGCGATCATACTCCGGTCGTGCGACTGGGCCTGCGCTATGGCTTCATCCTGTTCATCATGTCCGAGGTCATGTTCTTCTCGGCCTGGTTCTGGACCTTCTTCAAGCACCGCATGTATCCGATGGGACCCGACAGCCCGGCCATCGACGGTGTCTGGCCGCCCGTCGGCATCGAGACATTCGACCCCTGGCACCTGCCCCTGATGAACACCCTGATCCTGCTGCTTTCGGGTTGTGCAGCGACCTGGGCGCACCATGCTCTGGTACACGAAAACAACCGCAAGGACCTGGTGAACGGCCTGATCCTGTCGATCGTTCTGGGCGTGATCTTTACCGGCATGCAGGCCTATGAATACAGCCACGCGGCCTTTGGCTTTGCCGGCAACATCTATGGCGCCTCGTTCTTCATGGCGACGGGTTTCCACGGGTTCCACGTCATCATCGGCACGATCTTCCTGACCGTCTGCCTGATCCGCGCGCTGAAGGGGCACTTCACCCCCGAACAGCACGTCGGGTTCGAGGCCGCCGCCTGGTACTGGCACTTTGTCGACGTGGTCTGGCTGTTCCTCTTTGCCGCAGTCTATGTCTGGGGTCAGGGCTGATCCCACCCCGCGACAGGCTTACCGCGCAGGCCTTCGGGCCTGCGCTTTCATTTCCGGGGAACCTGATGTTTCGCAAAACGGTCTTCGCACTTGCCCTTGGGCTGTCGGGCGCTGCCGTCCTGATCTGGCTGGGTCTGTGGCAGGTCGCGCGGCTTGAATGGAAGCGGGACATCATCGCCAATGCCGGGGCGATGATCGCGGCGGACCCCGTTCAGCTTGCCGCAACGCTTGACCCTGTCGCCGACCGCTACCGCGCTGTCAGCGTCACCGGCAGCTTTACGGGCGAGGAGGCGCATGTCCTGACCTCGACTCGCGAAAAAGGGCCGGGCTATCTGGTCATCGCGGCCTATGTGACCTCCGATGGCCGGCGCATCCTGATCGACCGGGGGTTCATTCCCGAGACCGAAAAGGCCACCCCACGCCCCGTTCGCGCCGTTGATGTCACTGGCAACTTGAACTGGCCAGACGACATGACGCCCTCGACCCCTCCTTATGACGCAAGCCGCGCCATCTGGTATGGCCGTGATCTGCCGAGGATCGCGGCGCTTTTGCAGACCGAACCCGTGCTGATCATCGCCAGAACCGACACCGGCGACAGGGTCACGTCGCGTCCGGTCACGACGGCCGGTTTCAGGAATGATCATTTCGAATACGCGGTGACCTGGTTCCTTCTGGCTGCCGTCTGGCTGGGGATGACAGGCTTTCTTCTCTGGCGTATCAGGATGCGGACAGATTGAAGGCGCAAGCGATGAATTACATCTCGACCCGTGGCACCGCCCCCGTTCTTGGCTTTGGCGAGGCGATGATGACCGGCCTTGCCCGTGACGGCGGGCTTTATGTTCCCGAACTGGTGCCGGTGCTGACCACTGACGAAATCGCGGCCTTGGCCGGCCTGCCGTATGAAGAGGTCGCCTTTCGGGTGATGCAGCCCTATCTGGGCGGTTTTTTCACCGACGATGAATTCAAGGGTCTGATTGCCAAAGCCTACAAGGGTTTCCATCACACCGCCCGAGCGCCGATGGTGCAACTGGCGTCGAACCATTTCCTGCTGGAGCTGTTCCACGGGCCGACCCTGGCCTTCAAGGACTTTGCCATGCAGTTGATCGGCCAGATGATGCAGGCCGCCCTTGCCCGGTCGGGTGAGCGGATCACCATCGTCGGGGCCACCAGCGGCGACACCGGGTCAGCCGCGATCGAGGCGTTCCGGGGTCTGGCCAATGTCGATGTCTTCATCCTGTTCCCGCATGGCCGGGTCAGTGACGTGCAGCGCCGGCAGATGACCACTCCGTCCGAGGCCAACGTCCATGCCCTGGCGATGGACGGCG
>CAIXBE010000210.1 GCA_903917595.1 uncultured Rhodobacterales bacterium | reverse complement strand
TGATGATCATGTTTGGCGGAATTGCAGTCGACGTCATGCGCTTCGAGACCCGCCGCGTCGCGATGCAGCAGACCATGGACCGGGCAGCCCTTGCCGCAGCCAGCCTGACCCAGACACGCACGCCAACCGCGATCGCCAACGACTGGTTCGCAAAGGCCGGTCTTGATAGCGCCGATCTCAAGATGGTCGATTTTTCCGATCCGACCGTGTCGGCAGAGGTCGACGCCGGTCGGCGCCGGGTGACGATCACCTCCAAGGTCCGATCGGAAAACTTCTTCCTGACGATCTTCTCGAACAACGAATATCTGGAGGGCCCGACCAACAGCCAGGCCACCCAGGGCGTAGCCAATGTCGAGGTGATACTCGCGCTTGACATCACCGGCTCGATGTCCAGTCCGGCGTCTTCGTCAAGCAGCAAAAAGAAGATCACCGCGCTTCGCGAGTCGGCGATCGACTTTATCACTATCGTCAAGGAAGACGACACCCAAGACACAGTGTCGATCGGCGTGGTGCCCTATGCTTCTCAGGTGAACCTGCCGGCAAACCTACGGGCGCGGTTCAACGCGACCAGGATTTCATCCTGGAACGGGGTCGCAAACGCCGGGGTTCCCGCTCTCAACTGCATCGAAGTTCCGACCAGCACCTTTCCCTCCACCGGCCTGTCGACCACGCTGACGATGCCGTTGGCGGCGATTGCAGATTTCACGGCGGTCACCACATCGACCAACTATCTGGCCAACACGGGTTTCCCGGTGGTTACCGTCTTCGGGAAGTCGCTCTGCGGTCATTCGCCCGACACTTCGGGCACCACTATCGACGAGTCGCTCGACACCACCCGAAACCAAGTAATGCTGCCGACCAAGACGACCGCATTGTTGACGGACAAGATTGGCAAACTGGTCGAAGGCGGCAACACCTCTATCGCGTTCGGGATGCGCTGGGCCACGGCGCTGCTCGACGAGAGCGCCCGGCCGATCTACACTGCGCTTGGCGATGCCACCGTGCAGGGGCGTCCGGCGGACAACGTATGGGATCCCAATTCGGGCGAAGAGAGCACCCGGAAGATCATCGTCCTGATGACCGACGGCGATCACGTTGCGAACAACTACATTTATGACACTTACAAGACTGGCCTGTCGCCAGTCTACCGCGGGGCCGATGGAAGATTCGCGATCCGCTTCTGGTCGGCCAGCACGATAGCCCTGAATAAGGGTGCCCGCCCGACCTGCGCAGGAACGAAGGAATATTTCGTACCGCACCTGAAGCCGAACTCGGACACGACCTGCAACTCGACGACCAGCGCCGGCAGGGTGGCCTGGCTTGCGACACCGACCTGGACCGGCAGCGGTGTGGTCACGCAGCTCGACTGGAGCGAAGTCTGGCGTTACATGCGGGTGGATTACCTGGTCCGTCAGCTTTACATGCGCTCGAACGTGACTGGCGCGACCAACTCAGGCACGATCAGCAACATCTTCCGCGGGACCTACCTCGCCGCGGGGACCCTGGACAGCCTGCTGCAGCAAAACTGCACCGCGGCAAAGGCTGCCGGGATCGAGGTCTACGGCATCGCATTTGGCTCGACGGTTACGGCAAACGGCCAGACGCAGATCAGAAACTGCTCGTCCGAACCGAAGGAAACTTACTATTATATGGCAGGCGACAACACCGGCCTCACCGCCGCCTTCCACAAGATTGCCGAAGACATCTCGGAACTGAGGCTGACCCAATGACCGGCCTTCGCAGCTTTCTGGCCGACGAAACCGGCACCGCGTCGATTGAGTTCTGCCTCATCATCCCGATCGTGATGATGATCTTCATGGCATCGGTGGAAAGCAGCATGTACATGGCGCGCCATGCCATGCTTGAGCGCAGCGTCGACATCGTCGTGCGCGACATCCGGCTGGGCAATTTCGACTCGCTGACCCATGCCGAACTGAAAGCCGAGATTTGCAGTGGTGGCATGATCGCAAAGTCGGTGCAGACCTGCATCGATTCCATGATGATCTGGATGCAGCCGATCAACACCGCCAACTTTGCGATGGTCGCTCCGCCGCATGGCTGCGTTGATCGCAGCGAACCGATTGATCCGCTGGTGCAGCCGACCGGAAGCGAATTTGCCTTCGGATCGGACAATGAAATCATGTTGATGCGAATCTGTCTGAAGGAAGATCCAATGTTCCCGACCTCGGTAATTGGTGCCGCGATGATCAGGAACGAAACCGACGGCAGCTATGCGCTGATGACCACAACTGTCTTTGTCAACGAACCGGGATAAGGTTGCAGATGTATCGTTTTCGTCACAGCATCCAGTCCTTTGCAAAGGACGAAAGCGGTGTCCTTCTGGCCGAGTTTCTGTTGCTCTTGCCAATGATGATCTGGGGTTTTCTGGCGCTGTTTGTCTATTGGGACGTCTACCGGACGATCAACATCTCGCAGAAGGCGGCCTATGCGATTGCAGACCTCTTGTCGCGGCAGGTGGTGGTCACGACGACCTTCATTGACGGTTTGCAAGAAGTCCTGGCCTTCCTGACGCCGGGCGCACAAGCGTCCCGAATGCGGATTACCAGCTTCGAAATGGATGAAGGGACGGTGGTCAGGGCCGCATGGGATTCCGATGACCGCTATGTGCTTCTGTTCTCGCGCTCGCCAGGGGGGGCTGTCGTCGCATATAATCAGACGACGATACAGGACCTGCAGCCGTTCATTCCGGAAATGGATGATCTGGATTCCGTGGTCATCGTCGAGACTTGGGTCGACTATTCGCCCGATTTCGACATCGGAGTTCTGGCGTATGGCCCGGGCTTGCAAGACCAGAGCTTCAGCCAGTTCATCGTGACCAGGCCACGGACCCGTAGGGTCTGCCTTGATGGAACCTCCGGCTGTGCCTAGGCGGCGGATGTCGCCGGATAGTATTCAATTCGCCAGGCAATGCTTGCCCCTGCGCTTGCCCGGGTTGATCGCTTGCCTTGCTTTTTCGGCCTGCGCGCCGGTTGCGGGCCGTGGCGGCTTTGTGCCGCTTGCCCCCATCGACGGGCTTCTGGCGCAGGCAAAGGTCACCGCCAACGACCCCGGTCCGGCGCCGGCGGTCCAGGCCGCCCGGCTACGGACCCGAGCGGCGGCGCTGAGGCCCTGACAGCGTTGCGCCCGGCCCGGCTTTTGGCTAACAGAGGCCCGTCATCCCTACGCCATCATCCCCCGAAGCCGAGGTCCCCATGTCCACCGCCCCATTGCGTCTTGGCATCGCCGGTCTTGGAACCGTGGGCATCGGCGTCGTCAAGATAGTGCAGGCCCATGCCGACCTGATCGCCGCCCGTGCTGGCCGCCCGGTGGTCATTTCCGCAGTTTCGGCCCGCGACCGGTCAAAGAACCGCGATGCGGACCTGTCCGGCTATTCCTGGGAGACTGATCCTGTCGTATTGTCCAGCCGAGATGATGTGGATGTCTTCGTCGAGGTGATGGGCGGCCACGACGGCCCCGCCAAAGCCGCGACCGAAGCGGCGCTGGCTTCCGGCAAGCATGTCGTTTCCGCCAACAAGGCGTTGCTGGCCCATCACGGTCAGGCCCTGGCCGAAACCGCCGAGGCCGCCGGTCTGGCCCTGCGGTTTGAAGCTGCCGTTGCGGGCGGCATTCCGGTGATCAAGGCCCTGACCGAAGGTCTGGCGGGCAACCGGATCAAGCGGGTGATGGGGGTCATGAACGGCTCTTGCAACTACATCCTGACCCGGATGCAATCGGCCAACCTGCCCTACGAGACCGTGTTCGAAGAGGCCCGCCAGCTTGGCTATCTTGAGGCCGATCCGAACCTTGACGTCGGCGGCATCGACGCAGGCCACAAGCTGTCCCTGCTGGCCGCCATCGCCTTTGGCACCCGCGTTGCCTTTGACGCGGTGGAACTGGAGGGCATCGGCGCGGTCTCGATCGACGATATCCGGCTGGCCGCCGACATGGGCTACCGGATCAAGCTGCTGGGGGTGGCGCAGATGACCGGGCGCGGGCTGGAGCAGCGGATGACCCCCTGCCTGGTGCCCGCCGACAGCCCGCTGGGCCAGTTGCAGGGCGGCACCAACATGGTGGTGCTGGAGGGTGACAGCGTCGGCCAGATCGTCCTGCGTGGCCCGGGTGCGGGCATGGGTCCGACCGCCAGCGCGGTGATGGCCGACGTGATCGACATCGCGCGCGGCTTTCGCCTGCCGACCTTCGGCCAGCCCGCCACCACCCTGTTCGCCGCCCAACCGGCAAGGTCGGCCACACCGGCATCCTATTACTTGCGGATGACGCTTCTGGACAAACCCGGAGCCCTCGCCAAGATCGCCACCTGTCTCGGCGAATCCGGGGTCTCCATCGACCAGATGCGCCAATATGGCCATGAAGGCGCCAATGCCCCGGTCCTGATCGTGACCCACAAGGCCGCGCCCGACGATGTCGCCCACGCCATGACCCGCTTTGCCGCCACCGGCGTGCTGGTCGGCGCCCCGGTGGCAATCCGGATCGAGGAAGTCTGAAGCCCCTACCCGTTTCGGGTGTCAGCTTCGCGGCCCGAAACGATCATCGGACACATCGGCGCATAGACGATTTCGTCGATACCGATCCCCTCGGGATCCAGATTCTGGATCGTTACGGCCCTGATCTCCGGATAGCTTCCGCTGGACTGGATATAGGCAACCTCGACCTGCCCCTGGTCAATATACCGCCGAAAATCGGCAAGTTGCTGACCCGCCTCGTTCCAGAAGATCACATTCAGATTTCCTTCGGGGTAGCGGCGCATGACAATATTGTCCTGGTTCCCATCCAGCCAGGTGCGGAATCCGAAAAGACACTGCACTTCATCAAAAAGGATCGTGACGATACCCGTCCCCGACCGCATCCGACCCGGCCCATATTGTTGAGGTCCGAACCCGGCCAGCGCATAGCTGTCAAAAGCGCCGTCCCAGACCACCACCGCGACCGGGGGCGCGGTCTCTGCCGCAAGACCAAGCGGCAAGCTGGCCTCCCGCTTGGCCAAGACCCAATGGTCGTCCAGCCCGCGTCCTGCCCGCCTATCCAGGCTTTGCCCCTCAAGGATCTGGCCAATCATGGCGCCTTCGATTTCAAACGCGGTCCCAATCTGCAGGCCGCCAAGGTCGTCGAAGGACTGGGTCGTCGGCTCCAAAGCCGCAATCTCGTCGTAGGGTGCCTCGTTGATCTGCATTTCCTGCGCTTGGCTGGAAGACGTGCAGAGCCCCAGAGCGAAGGCCGCAATACAAACCCGCCACTTCATCGGCGCGCTGACCCCGCTTCCAAACGGATCCACCAGAAAATCCATCCCGATCCCAATGCCGCACGCCATACGAAACACCACCGCTTTGTTCGCCGTCAACACACGTCTTTCCTTGAATATGGCACAGTTAGCGCCACCATCCTTGCCGCCCCCGCGCGCCGCCGCTACACCGGGAAAAACCCCGGGGGACCCTATGTCGGAAAAACAGCACTTTCAGGACCGCCTCCTAAGCCTTGGCCTTGCCCGGGTGTCCGAGGCCGCCGCCTTGGCTTCGGCCCGGCTGATCGGGCGCGGCGATGAAAAGGCCGCCGATCAGGCCGCCGTCAACGCCATGCGCGACCAGTTGAACCTGCTGGACATCAAGGGCGTCGTGGTCATCGGCGAGGGCGAGCGGGACGAGGCCCCGATGCTGTATATCGGCGAAGAG
>CAIXBE010000209.1 GCA_903917595.1 uncultured Rhodobacterales bacterium | reverse complement strand
CGGACCACGCGACGGCGATTGATTGCAGTGGCTCTTTGCTCCGTTCGGAATCCGAGGGGCTGGAACTGGTGGGCATCGGTCTGGAAGGCATTTTGGTTGTTGCCATGCACGACGCCGTGGTGGTGGCCCGCCGGGGTGACAGCCAACGCGTGAAAGAAGCCGTGGCGGCGCTGAAGTCGCGCGGGGCCAAGCAGGCAGTGGAGTTCCCCCGCGATTTCCTTCCCTGGGGCTGGTATGAAAGCCTGGTCATCGGCAAGCGATTTCAGGTCAAGCGCATCGTCGTGCATCCGGGTGCTGCGCTGTCGTTGCAGTCGCATCATCACCGGTCGGAACATTGGATTGTCGTCGAAGGCACCGCCAAGGTCACCGTGGACGCCAAGGTGTGCCTGGTGACGGAAAACCAGTCGGTCTATATCCCGCTGGGGGCGGTGCACCGGATGGAAAACCCCGGCAAGGTGCCGATGGTCCTGATCGAGGTGCAGACCGGCAGCTATCTGGGCGAGGATGACATCATCCGCTACGAAGATGTCTACGCCAGAACCTGACGCGATTCCCCTGTTTTCTCGCCCACCACGACCCGCGCGCGGTGGATTCGTGCCGCCGTCAGTCTGGCAGCACTGACCCCGATTTGCGAGGGGTCAGTTGGACGCGGCCTGTGCTTTGCGCGTTCCTACAATTCTCTTTCCGCCACTTGGCGCAGGCCCATTAAGGTCAATGCCGCCCCGCCAGGCAATTCGACCACCGCTGTCAGGCAGGCCGGGTTGGCCAGCGGGGGCGATGTGTTCACGTCCGGCATGGACATTCGGATCAATGCCTGTGCCCGGCCCGCTGCCGCCAGATCCGCGCCCCAAGCCGGCATGGCGAGCGGTGAGGTCGCGCCAATGACCCATTCAGGACTGGCGACAAAGCTGGCGACGGCGTAAAGATTTCCCGCCGCATCATGCCAATTGGCCGCGCCGAAGGTCTTGTCATCATCGGGACCAAGCCCGAGAGCCAAGGCCAACTGGTTGGCATCCCCGACATATGCAGCAGGGCAGGCAATGGTCAGTCTGGTCATAGCGTCACCCCTGTTCTTTTAGCAAGAAAGCGCTCTGCAATGGCAAGATCGGCATTCGTCGTCGCGGCACCGCGCAAGATCAACCCGTAGATGTTGCCATTGAAGGGCAGATCGGTGCCGCGATTGCCGATATAGACCGGATCGGAAATGAAGTTGCCGGTCATGGTTGATCCTGCTTGTGCCAAGTCCACAGCATTGCGCCGCAGGGCTATCTGTAGTCCCGCCGCCGCCGCATTGTCCCATTTTCCTGAAAGCACCGCCTTGTCGGGGACGGAGAAAGCGGAGGTTGAAGCATCAATCACCGCCACAGCGGCGTCGAACACCCTGATACCGTAAGTGCCCGTTCCGGCTCCAGCACCGCGCGGTGCAAAGAGGCCAAAGCGTTTTGCGCCAGCGGCAGCGCCGCCGCTGTGCAGAACAGTTCCAAGAGCCGAAGCAGAACGCATATCGACTGCGGCGAACGCCGACAGTTTGTTGGTCGCGGTAAAGTTGATCGCCGGTGTGACCATGAAGTCGTCCACCCCATCAAAGGCCAGCCAATGCAGCCCGCCACTGGTCTGATAGGTCGGACGACCCGCACTCGTCGCTTGCGTCGCATGATTGCCCCGCCCGGATTTGTCCAGCATCCGGCCAACCGGCTGCCCCGCCGCCGTCACTGGCGTTGTGCCTGCGGCGTCCTGAAACAGCGTCGTCAGATCGGTTGGATCAAACCAAGCGCCCGCCTCATCCGCCCGGAACAGCCATTGCGGCGACCACCCGTGTCGCGCACGGCGCGGCGCCGAGGTAAAGGACAGATCAGCGGTGAATTTCATGCAAGCACCAGCGCGTGGATCCCGCTGGCAGTGGTGCCGGTCGCATTGACCCGACGCACGCCCACCGGCAGAATCGAAAAATCCGCAACCAGCACCTGGCGGGCCACCCCGGCGACCGTGACAATCGACACCAAACCGCCGGTTGTGACATACAGCGCCGGGGCAACCAGCGTCAGGTCGGTCGCATCACTGGGCACGACCGGGATGATATCCGTGGCGGGACCGCTCAAGGACAGGGCACGATTCTGGAATGGATTCATGGTCGTATCTCCACGGGTTTTGAACGCGGCGGCACCGGGTCAGTCCAGGCAACGCGGCGTCTGACGAAAACTCGGGGAAAGATCGCAGCAAATCGTTGTCAAAATGGAATTGCTGCGAACGGTGCTCGCGCAAGATATGCCAAGCTTGCCAAAATCATCCTTGGCGCAAGCCGCGAATCAGATCTGCAATACCGCTTGATGGCCGCAATCTGCGACCGATTTCCGGAAACCCGACGAAACCGAGCTTCTTTTTTGGTAATTGCGGTATTCTTCAACTTCTCACCATCCGCACGCCCGCGCCTGATCGCGCATGACGGCGAAATCGCTGAGCATCCTCACAACCACCGCCTCTTCGGGCAGCGCCTCAACCTCAGCCGCAGCGCTCGCTTGGTCATGGGCGGTGTACTCCACCACGGAAGGGCAGACTTGCCCCGGCCGATCAGAAATGCCCGTCGCGCATGCGCTGAGCGAGATCATTGCTATCCCGAGGGCGGCGCGCTGCAGCGTCCAGCATCTGGCGTTGAATGTCATGGGCTTTCTCCGTTGATTGCAGACGCTCGGCCAGCCGCCCGGTGCGTTCACCGGCGCGGCGTAGGTTGAGCAGAAACAGGATGATGGTGAAAGACGCCAGAGCCAGGCCCAGCGCTTTGCGCGCCAGGTCGCTGGCGAGAACTGCTGTGATCCAGCCCATCACCGCTGCCCCCGTTTCCAGTCATCGATCCGGGCGTGGATGGCGACGGCGATGCCGATCAGCGCCACGGCGATGAACACCCAGCGCAAGGTGTCGAGGTAGGGCACGAGGGGCAGGATCGCGGATTGGGTTTCCGCCAGAACCTCTTGCGCCACTTCGACACCGGCCGCACCGACCGTGGCGATGCCTGCAGCCCCACCGCCTTTCAGGGTGCGGCTGTCGGCCAGAACTTCGCGGGCGGGCGGGATCTCCGGCACAAAGGGTGTTGCGCGAACCGGGAAGGGTTCACCCCAAGACCGCGCGGGACCAAGGTCGATGTGCATGAAGCCAGAGCGGGGGTAATACCCGAAGCCAAGAAAGCCCACCGTCCTCGCCGCCGCCTCGAATGCTACCGGATCGTGGTTCGACATGGCAATGTCGAAGGCTGTGGCCTGCATGTGCTTGGAGGCCGGGGCCCCGCCGACGGCGCGGTTATGTTCGGGGCTGCGATAGGCAGAGCGGACGATCAGCGGCTTGCCCAGCCGGTCGCGCAGGGCCTGCAGCTTGTCCATGGCTTCGGTGTTGATCTTGATAGCACCGGTGCCGCGGCAGGCGATCTCGGCGGGTGAGAAGTTCGGCCAGCGCCAGCTGCTCTTGGGCGCGTCGCGGAAGTGGGCATAGGTGGTGGTCGGCATGATGGATCCTCCAAATGCAAAACCCGCCTCTGGGGCGGGTGGGGGTGTCGTTCAGGTTGGTTGGGTCGGT
>CAIXBE010000208.1 GCA_903917595.1 uncultured Rhodobacterales bacterium | reverse complement strand
GAATCCGCGGATCTCGATGCGGTTTTCGGAAACCAGCTGATGCGTGATCGAATCAAGGATCACGGTGACGACCGATTTCGCGTCAGCGTGAAGGAGCGCTGGGAAGCGGGAATGCAGGCGATCGATAAGGTCGGAGCGGGTCATCAGGGAAGGCTCATCCAGATAGTCCCGAGCTGCCGCTCAACATCGACACCGTGAGCGGTTGACTGCTTCCTCGGCACCGCATCCCTCACGTTTATCACGTCACTTCGCCGCGAAAGTGGACGACGTCAAGGAATTTACGCACAAATTCGTGTTTAGGGCAGGTGCTTAAAACACGGTTTTTGGCTGTTATAAGTGTCCCTGGTCAAAATGATTGGCACATCAAATCCGTTGCTTTATAGGGTAGTAAGCCCAAACTAAGACACTCGACGTTTTTCCGACCATAGATGGATCGGTGAATTTGCGCACAGGCTAACCCGCCCCATTACAATTTCTTAGCCATTACGTGAGGCAACTGAGAATATTTCTCGATCGGAATCGACTCTTCAAGTTCGACACATATCGAACACGTGCGATAAACGTCAACCTCTCGTTCATCGGTATCGTCTTTTATGATGTAAAGATTTCCAGCGTTCCAGGACCATAGCTTGATTGACCGCGGACTCACGAAGTCTCCGCGATTGCCGAACCATGCGACCACGTCTTTTCTTGACTTCAACGCACCATTCGATGCCACATAGTCATCGAACATTCTGTCTAGCCCCTTTTCTATGTCACTTGCCATTGCTTGCTCCCGTTGTTGTTTATGAACAGTCATCATTTAATCGACTTGGAGCAAGTTTGGGCAGACCCGTAAAACACGGGTTTTGACCCTTTCTCCGCTGGAGGGCCCCTTTTTTGGAGCCAATCCGGGATCAGCGGCGACGATCAGGCTCGTTGCGGCTGGCAGCCCCGTTGTTTCGGTGAAGTTCTCACGCGGCGACAACGATCTACACCGTCAGGCTGGTTCAGAACACAGCCAGCGGTTGATCGGCCCTTCCGCGGTTTCGCTCAGTCCAAACCCGTCACGCAGCGCGAGCAAGTTGCCTATCGGTGTCCGATACTGGATGACGTATTGCCAGGCATGTTCATCCTCGTCTTCCGTCAGCGTGAAGCGATGCACGATCACGCCTGGATGCAGCGATCCCTCAGTCACGCCGTAGATCCAGATCGGCTGGCCCACGGGATACTCGGTGACGAGTCGCCCACGCACGGGTTCGCGCGACGGGGTCGCATCGAGGGTCTCTACGACGGCTTGCTGGTGTTCGTGAACCCATCGGGCATCGTCACCGCCCGTCTGCGGCGGATCCACCGGGATGGCGACATCGGCCGCGGGCGGTGTCTCATGCAACACCGCGCGCCATTCGTCCGCAGCGATTCCATGGACGTGCTCCAGGCGTTCAAGCGACCGGGCGATGCGCTCCAGCTGTTCGGTACGCCGGCTGGGCGTCACCGGCCGACTCACGATAAAGAGTCCGCCGGCCGTAATGATCACGACGATCACCGTCAGTGCGATCAGGTCCGCACCCATGGTGATCAGCCGGACCGGACCGGGCGATTCATCAAGGCACCGGGCGGAGGTCCCGATCCAGCGTCGCGCCGCAATCGCCCACAGCCGGGCAGGATGTCGACGGCGCGATGGCGGACGTCATGAAACACGCCATCGATATCAACAAAAATCGTTGCCGCGCTCATAACCGATAGCCCTCCGCCAAGCGCATTTCAGGAAGTGGTTGCAAGCCGGCAGGACTCCCGATGCTCCACCTGCATCTCCCGGGTTGGCGACCCATCGCATTCGCCACGTTGTGGGACGCACTCCCGGGTGAGCTCATTTGTTGATCGTGACTGCCAGCATCTCCCGGGTGTGTTTGCCTTTGTGGCCCCGAGGTTGTGCCACCTTGCTCCACGGCTTGCAATTCTCGACAGGACGCTGCGCCGTCATCGGTGCTTGCCCCGGATCAGGCGCCACAGGACCACGAACGGCTGCAGGTCGCTACGCACGGTGTCTACAAACACCCGCCACAGTGCGTCCCGGTCATGGCGAGTTGGGGCCAGCCGCAGCACGAGGGCGAGTGCGCCACAGCTCACCAACACAGTGCTGCCGACGACGACAGCGATCGCGTACCCGGGCGTCCAGTCCCCCCAGTGCACCAAGCTCGCCGTGATGCACGCCAGGAGCAGTGCCAAAAGCGACGCGGCCAGCGAAGGTTTCGGCGCTGAACTCATGACGGCAGGCACCGCAGCGTCAGTTGTCCGAGGCGATAGGCACGCACCGGCAGTTCGGCCAGGGCATCGCCACGGCCTGCAAAATAGAGACTCAGCGCTTCCTGCAGATGGGCCACGGCGGCGTCTTCCGTCGTGCCGTCGCTCGCTACCTCGACATCGAGGCAACGCGCGACGAAGGCGCCATGGTCATCCCACAGCACATAACTCACTTGATGGTCCATGCGCTCACCTTTGTCCGTTATCTCGGTCATTTTTTCCGGCCTGTTTTAATCAGGCAGGGGGGCCGTCCGGGTTCATCGCGTATAGCGCGGCCGCGACGGCAAGGGCGCCCCGCATCCCCTCCTCGCCGATCAGCTGCCACGGTTTGCGCTGGCCCAAGCTCTCCTGCGGTGAGTTAAACCAGGCATCGATGTCGCGATGCCACAGATGCCGTGGTGTACCCGGAGGCGGCTGCAGCGGACCACCCGCCAGGATCGCGACCATGCGCTCGTCACCCCAGTCTTCTTTTGCCGCGTCGAGGTAGAGCCAGCGCCCCAACTGACAGCCCGCCCGCGGCAGATCGCTGATCGCTGACACGGTGATCACGTAATTGAGGTTTGACCGAATCCCGGCACGAGCGCGTCGCTGCTGCTCGCGCAGCGACGCGCTCGAGTCCTGCACAATACGCCGCCGAAT
>CAIXBE010000207.1 GCA_903917595.1 uncultured Rhodobacterales bacterium | reverse complement strand
CGCGCCCGGGTCGACGCCACCGAGATCGCCCGGCTGGAGTTCGCCAATCACATGGCGGCGGCGGCGCTGCGGCGGATGATGTTTGCGCTCAAGGAAGGGCAGACCGATTTCCAGGCCTATGAGGCCGCACGCGTGGGCGGCCTGCCGCTGGGGTGCCATCCGACGTTTGCCGTCGGTGCGGCCCCCGGCCTTTGCGGACCGTCGGGTCAGCATCTGACCCTCGGCCAGCCCGCCGGGTTCAACATCTGCCACTGGGGCGCGAATATCTGCCGGACGGGTTGGCTGGCCCGGTCCGCCGCCGACCTGCCCGCCGCCGCGCAGGACTACGTCGAGTGTTTCGTCCAGCCCTATGTGACCGCCATGTCCGACTGGTGCGGGCTGATGCAGCCGGGGGTTCTGGGAGGGGCGGTCTGGCAGCACATGCGCAGCGCGCTGCCCTTTGATCTGTTTGGAGTGACTTTGAACCCCGGACATCTGATCGGGCTGGACGAATGGGTCTCTTCGCCGATCCGCGAGAGGTCAACCGATGCCATTGCCAGCGGCATGGCCATGCAGATGGACGTGATCCCGGGGCACCCTGTTTATTCCTCGACCCGGATGGAGGACGGATATGTGATCGCCGATGCAGCCTTGCGCGCGGCGCTGGCCCGCGATTTCCCCGAGGTTGCCGCCCGCTGCGAAGCCCGCGCCCGCTTCATGCGCGAGGTCATCGGGATGATGGTTCCCGAAACCCTGCTACCATTGGCCGACACCTGTGGCATCGTGGCGCCGTTCCTGTTCGACCCGGCGCAGGTGGTGGTCTGCTAGATCAGCCCCGCCATCCGCGCGCCGGTCAGAAGGTCGGGGGCAAGGTGATGCGCCCAGCGACCCTTGCTGGGAATCACGTCCGGCACTTGCACCACGACACAACCGGCGCGATGCGCGGCCTCGGCCCCGATTTCGCTGTCTTCGAACACCAGACAGCGCCGGGGGTCGACGCCAAACAGGGACGCGGCCAACAGATACGGGGCCGGCGCGGGCTTGGCAGCCGTCACATCATCCAGTGACACGACATGTGCGAAGACATCCGCAATTCCCGCGACGGCCAGCTTGCGCCGGGCGCTGTCGCTACGTGAGGATGTGACGATGGCAGACGGCAACTTCATTGCGGCCAACAACTCGGATGCGCCGGGTTTCAGGGGAAGTGACGTTTCGGTCCGCTCCAGAAATCCAGCGCGGTGCGTGCGGCTGACGGCGGCAAGGTCAATGCCCGGAAAGGCAGCCCGAATCAAGCTTTCGGCCGTAGGGTCGTCGGTGCCCACCAGACTTTCAAGGAAATCGCGACCGACAGCATGACCATGTGCGGCATAGGCAAACAGACCCGTTTCGATCGAAATGATTTCAGTGTCGATCAGGGTGCCATCTAGATCGAAGAACAGCGCGTCATACATCGGGGCCTCCGCAGTTGCCGCGGGCTATAGCCGATCACAGATGCAACCGGTAGTGCACGAAGCCCTGCGCATCATGTTCGATCAGTTGAGGTCGCAGATGCGCGATTCCGTCAAGGTGCGCCTTGGACGACGGGCCAGTAGCAACCCGAACAGTGCTGCCCGGCATTGGCAGGAAATGCCAGTTTCGGCGGTGCGGTGCGCCAACCGCGACCATTTTCCGGATATGATCGGCGATCACCGTCTGAACCCGCGCGCCTTCTGCCAATACCACACGCAGGCGGCCGCCACCGATCCTGTTGGCTCGGTGGCTATTTGTGACCAAAAGCAGCGTCGCCCCCTGTGCCAGCAGATGTCCGTCAAGGCTAAGCCCGACAATACGATGCGCATCCGGGCGCACCTGAGCACCCTGCATGTCGTAGCGGGCAGGCTGGCTGAGGTCGACCGCGTAGTCGAGGCCGGGAATACAATCGAAACCGAACGACGGGAACGCCGGGTCATGCAGCGGGGTGTCCACGGTCCCGGACGCGATCTGGTGAAAGGCCGAGACTGAACGCTCCAGCCATTCTGTGATCTCGGCGGTGGTCATCGCAAGGGCGACAAGGCTATTGGGGAAAGAGTAAAGATCCAACAGGTTGCGCATCCGGAAGGGGCCGGCCGGAATGTCGGTGAAATTTGCCGAACCGCCAAGGCCGCCCGCCCGGAACGGTGATGCAGCGCCAAGGATCGGCAGTTCGGCCCATTCGGTGCCCACCAATGCCTTGCGGGCGTGATCGGCCTTGGCTTCGGCAATCAGCGCAAGGGCCGCCGTCGGTGCAATGGTGGCGAAATGGGTCGTCAGAGGGACCCGGGTCTCGCCCAATCGCTGCCGTGACCAGGCAAGCGTCGCGCGGTGATCTGGCG
>CAIXBE010000206.1 GCA_903917595.1 uncultured Rhodobacterales bacterium | reverse complement strand
GCAGAACATGTCTTCTTATGCCATCAGCTTGGCATCTAACGGCGCTTTCATCCATGGACAGCTCGGCGATTTTGAGGGCGCGCGCGCCTATCTTCGCAATGCAGAAAATACCTATTTGCGCATGACCCGCACCCCGATATTTGCCTACTATCGTCATATCTGGAGCTTTTATGTGGAGTTTGCCCGCGCTGAGGTTTTCTTTGCAGAGGGCAAGCTGACCGAAGCCGAGGCGGCATACCGCAAGTCCCTGAGTGAATTCGACCTGGACAAGTCGAATCGCGAACTGAGAACCCGGCAGGGGATGTCTCAGATGACGGATGAAACCTTTGAAGCGGGGCGTACACGCAGTCTGCGTCGCCTCAGCATGACCCTGCTGCGAGAGGGACGCGCCAACGAAGCAGAAATCAACATCCGGGCAGCATTGAAAGCCTCCCTGGAACGCGTCGGCCGCTATTCCTCGGACACCATTCTCAACCTGCTGATCTTTGCCCAGATCCTGGTTGAGCAGGGACGCTTTGCGGAAGCCACCCTGATGGCCCGGGAGGCGGTCAAGAGCGTCGACGGTGCAGGGATCCCGCAACATGCTTACACGGCCATCAACGCCAGGCGGTCACTGGGCGCAGTGCTCGTATCGAACAGCAAATGGCAGGAAGCCCTGGACGTTTTTTGGGAGATGCGCCGCAACGCAGACAAGGAACCTGAACTGTCAAAGAAATTTGCTTTCGGCGATCTCGACTGGGCGCACGCACTGCTGAAGACGAACCGTGGGCAGGCCGCTCGCGGCATGCTGCAGGCCATCCTGGCGCATGACACCAGGCTGTATGGCGAGAAGGACCAGCGCACGTCGCTGGTCCGAGGGTTCCATGCCATTGCGTTGCAAAAGACCGGCGCGCGATCCGAGGCACTGGCCGATTTTGCCAAAGCCATTCCGATATTGATCGACCAGATCCGCAACGACATGGCGGCGGAGACGGGGAGCGTGCGCCAGGTACGACGCATTACCTACGTCATCGAAAACTACATCGAGCTGCTGGCCAAGTCCCGGCAGGCCGGCCTGTCGATTCCAGGCGGCATCGATCCGGTCGCCGAATCCTTCCTGCTCTCCGACGTGGCACGCGGCAGCGACGTGCAGCGTGCGCTGTCGGCCAGCGCCGCGCGCGCCACCATCAGCGACCCGGCACTGGCCGAACTGGCGCGCAAGGAACAGGACGCGCAGCGCCGCATTTCGTCGCTGTCGGACATCCTGCGTTCGCTGCAGTCCGCACCGCCCGCGCATCAACTGCCGACGGCGATTGCGCAGATGCGCAAGGACGTGGAAGCCCTCAACGCGGACCGCACCACGCTGAAGCGCGACATCGAACGGCGCTTTCCGGAATATGCCGAACTCATCGATCCCAAGCCGGTGTCGATTGCAATAGTGCAGTCGGCGCTGCGCTCGCAGGAGACCATCCTCTCCATCTATCTTGGTGAGTATGCCGCCTTCGTCTGGGCCGTTCCCAAGACCGGCGCGCCCATGCTGGCCAGCGCTCCATTGAGCCTCGCCGGGGTCACCAAGACCGTCGAGGGGTTACGAAAGGCGCTCGATCCTCAGGCCACCAGCATCGATGACATTCCGGCCTTCGACGTAGCCAGCGCCGCGAAACTGTACGCGGACCTGCTGAAACCGGTAGAGGCCGCATGGAAAGGCAGCAGCAAACACCTGCTCATCGTTCCGCACGGTCCGCTGGGTCAGTTGCCATTCGGACTGCTGCCGACATCACCCATCAGACTGGCCAGGGAAGCTGTCACCTTCGAAGAATACAAGAAGGTACCCTGGCTGATCCGTGAAGCCGCGCTGACGCAATTGCCGTCGGTGACGGCGCTGGCCACGCTCCGCCGCACACCCGCGCCGCGCGGCGAGCGGCGCATGTACCTGGGAATCGGCGATCCGTACTTTTCCAAGCAGCAGGCGGCCGAAGCGCTGCAAGTCACGTCGGTGAGCACCGCCACCACCACACGCGGCATGCCGATCAGGCTGCGTAGCGCGCCGAAGACCTCGGGCGTCGACTCCGCCG
>CAIXBE010000205.1 GCA_903917595.1 uncultured Rhodobacterales bacterium | reverse complement strand
GAAACGGCCAAATTGCATCCATAGGGGTTCGTCCAGATGGAAGGCCGCCTCGATGTTGGCCTGCACTTCCGGGCTGATCTTGCGATTTCGCGAGAATGGCCCGCCGGGGGCAAGGCGCATGACGAAAAACGTCAGCGTCACCAACGCCGCCAGCGTCAGCCCCCCGTGCCACAACCGTTTGCCGATGAATCGCAACATGGCGTCACGGCACCGGGCGGGTCAGGCCCACCCGGGCCACTCCTTTCATTCCAGCGTCATGAACTGGCTGTTGTGATAGCCCGCCGACGAGGGCTCAAACCCCTTGACGTTGGGTTTCACCAGATGCCGGTACGGCTCGATTGCCATGGGTGCGAAGATGTAGTCGTCCAGAAGCAGACGTTCGGCCTTGGCAAGGCCAACATAGCGCCCCGCCTTGTCCGGCACCTGCGCCGCCTCGTCCATCGCGGCCTCATAGGCGGGGCTCTCCCAGCCATACCCGGCTTCTGCCGAGGGGCGCATGTAGGACAGAAAGGTTTCCGGGCCGGCAAAGTCACCCACCAGATTGTCGGCAAAGATCGTCCAGTCATCGGTGTAAAACAGGTCCAGCCAGGCCTTGCGCTCCATCGAGTTCAATTCGACATCGGCGCCCAGCACTTTTTTCCACATCAGCGCAGCACCTTGGGCGCGGCGGATGTTCACTTCGGCCACGGTGGTTGCGATCGACAGCTTCAGCGGATTGTCCGGCCCGAAGCCCGCCTTGGCATACAGCTCTTGCGCCAGCGCCTCACGCTCGGCCTGGGTCATGCTGGCTTCGGCGATCTGCGGGGCGGGGTATTCCGGGTCAAAGCCCCCGGCATAGGACAGGGTCGGCACGCCACCGGCCTTGACGATCTTGCCTTCCAGCACCTCGCGGTCCAGGGCCAGCGACAGGGCGCGGCGCAGGTCAGGGTTGGCCAGGTCCGGGTTCGACAGGTTGAAGCTGTAGTAGATCAGATAGGTTGACCCGAAGATCCGCACCTCATCCGGGGTCTCTGCTGTCAGCCTTTCAAGATCGGCAAGCGGGATGTCATAGGTCACGTCCAACTCACCCGCCTGATAGCGCTTGAGTTCGGTGCCGACATCCTCGGTCACGTGATACTTGACGAAGGGGATATTCACACTGGCCGCGTCCCAGTAGTTCGGGTTCTTCTCCAGCAGCACATGGCTTTGCGGCACGACTTCCTTGATGACATAGGCCCCGTTCGACACGACCAGCGCGGGGTCGATGAAGACTGCAGCACCGCCTGCGGCAAAGCTGGGCGAATGCAGGGGCGCAAGCTGGAAAGACCCCATAAGGTCAAGGATATGCGGGGCCGGGGTGTCCATCTGAACAACAACCGTCCGGTCATCCGGCGCGGTCACGCCCAGCACCGATGGGTCCGTGGTTTCGGCATTGGCCAGCGCCGAGGCACCCGTCACCTGAATCGTCGAGTAGAAGTAATATCCCTTTTCCGACACCGTGTCGGGGTTCAGCGTACGCAGGATGCCGTTGACAAAGTCCTGCGCCACCAAGGGGTCGCCATTCGACCATTTCAGCCCTTCGCGCAGACGG
>CAIXBE010000204.1 GCA_903917595.1 uncultured Rhodobacterales bacterium | reverse complement strand
CGAACCCCTGCGCTTGGCCCATGAGCTGGGCTATGGGGGCGCGGAGTCGCTCGACCCGATTTCGCCGAACCGGTTCTATCCGCTGACGCAGCGTCTCTATTCCCGCTGGGTCCGTCAGGACGAGGCGGGGGCAATTGTCCCTGATCTGGCAACCGAATGGTCCTCGTCTGCCGATGCGACCGTTTGGACCTTCACGCTGCGCCCGGGCGTGACCTTTCACAACGGCGATGCCTTCACCGCCGATGACGTGGTCTTTTCGCTTATGCGCGCAGTTGACCCTACCATCGACAGCCCGGTCCGGGCTGGTCTGGACCTGATCAAGTCCGTGCGCGCCGTCGATCCGGGCACAGTCGAGGTAACGCTGAAATCAGCCCATGCCGACTTCCCGGTTCTGCTCGCAGATTACCGCGTTCGCATCCTTGATGCGACCTCCTGCAACAACGACCTGACCAAGCTTTGCGAGAACGGCATCGGCACCGGACCCTTCAAACTGGTGGAACTGGATGCGGTGGGGACAACCTCGCTCATCCGTTTCGATGGTTACTGGGCCGGTCCGGCCGGAGTGGATGCGGTAGAAGTGATCGCCATCGCAGACCAGCAGGCTCAGGTGGCCGCACTGCAGGCAGGGCAGATCGATATGGTCCTGCGTGTCGACCGTCAGGCACTGGCACTCTTCGCCGAGAACCCGGCCTTCACCGCCCAATCCGTCACAACTGGTGGCTGGGTCGGCCTCGCCATGCGGGCCGACACCGCTCCGTTCACCGATGCCCGGGTGCGCCGCGCCTTGCGAATCTTTGCGGACCGCGATGCGATGGGCAAGTTGGTCTTCGGCGAGGGCGGCTATACCGTCACCTGCGACAACCCGGTCTGGGCGGGGGATCAATACCGTGCGGACCTGACTTGTCCGGCCGATATTGCCTCAGCGATATCACTGCTTGCGGAAGCGGGTTACCCGAACGGGATTGACGTGAAGCTTTATGTCTCCGACATCGCCGCCGGCGCCATGCGACTGGCCGAGGTCTATCAAGCACAGGCCAAGGCCGCGGGCATCAATGTCGAGATCGTATCCACACCTTCTGACGGCTACTGGAACGACGTCTGGATGAAGGAGGGTTTCGTGGCCACCACCTGGTCGCAGCGCCCCGCGGATCAGATCCTGAACGAGGCTTACCGCAGCACCGCCGCCTGGAACGAGACCTTCTGGAAAGACGCGGGCTTTGATGCCCTTCTAGACAAGGCCCGGCAGGAACTGAGCCTCGAAGGCCGCACGGCAACCTATGTTGCGGCACAGACGCAGCTTTTCGACGAGGGCGGTACCTTCATCCCCTTCCACATCAACGAGACGCGCATCCTCTCCTCGCGATTGTCCGGACTTCCCGCGGTGGAGGAATTCACCATCCGCTATGAGGACATCCAGAAAGCAGAGTAACCCTGAAGGGCGGGGACAGACCCCGCCCTTTTTTCCCTCTCCCGGAGCCCGCATGCTGCGAAACCTGACAAGCCGCCTCGCGTTGGCGATCTTCACCCTGTTCTTTGTCTCTGCAGTGGTGTTCTTTTCGGTGGAGGCGCTGCCAGGCGACTTGTGCACCGCCTACCTCGACCGGTACGCGCAAGGGCCTCGGCTGGAGCGGTGCCGGGTAGAACAGGGTTTGGACCGGTCGGTCCCGATGCGTTATCTAGCCTGGGTCGGCGGTTTGCTTCAGGGCGATTTCGGAACCTCGCTGAAAATGGGGACCGAAGTTTCAGAGGTCGTGACCGAGCGGTTTGCCAACACCGCCCTTCTGGCAACGGCTGCCGCGCTGGCAGAGGTGCCGATCGCCGTTCTGCTTGGCTTTCTGGCCGGACTGCGGCGGGACCGGCCGGTTGATCTCATCATTTCTACCATCGCCATGATCGCCATGACCGTCCCGGAGTTCGTGACGGCCTCGCTGATGATCTTCCTCTTCGCCATCACGCTGCAATGGTTCCCCGCCGTCACCGTGGTGCCACCCTCCGCCCCGCTGGCCGACTTCATGCCAAATCTGGTTTTGCCGGCCCTCGTCCTTGCCCTTGTGATGAGCGCGCATATCCTGCGCATGACCCGAGCCGCCGTTATCGAGGTTGCCGGGTCCGATTTCGTGCAGATGGCGCGGCTGAAGGGCGTGCCGGACGGGCAGATCAACCGGCGGCACATCGCGCCCTCGGCCCTGATCCCCACGGTGAACGTGATTGCCCTGACGGTCGCATGGCTTCTGGGCGGTGTGGTTGTGATTGAGCAGGTGTTCAACTACCCCGGCCTGGGAACCTTGATGCTGCAGGCGATCT
>CAIXBE010000203.1 GCA_903917595.1 uncultured Rhodobacterales bacterium | reverse complement strand
TGGCCGAAGCCCGCGCCGTCATCGCTGATGTCGCCCATCATAGCGACCACCTGATCCGGCTCGCCTGCAATGTCCTTGTTGCCCACGGCGTGACTGCCGCTGAACGCAGGGACGCCCGCGTCTTGCTGCTGGTGGTCGATGCGCGACAACCGGTCCGCCAAGCCCAACGCTTGGATCAGCACGAGGGGGTGGCCCGATGACCCGCCGCCATACCCCCGAGGCCGACCTGCAGCGCACTGTCGTCCAGGCGCTGCGCGTCGCCCTGCCCCGAATGGCCATCATCCATCATTGCGCCAACGAGGTCACCGAACCCGGTCCCCGCGGCGCAAAGCGTCAGGCCATTTTGGTCGGAATGGGCGTGCATGCCGGTTTTGCCGATCTGATGGTGATCTGCGATGGGCGCATCCTGTTTCTGGAACTGAAGGCACCCAAGGGCCGACTGCGCCCAGATCAGGAGGTGTTCCGCGATGCCGTTCTGGCGCAGGGCTTCGGCTGGGCGCTGGTCCGCAGTCTCGACGACGCGCTGGGCGCTTTGGCCGATCATGGATTTACCAGTCGTGTCCGCCCAGCGCGGAGGGTGGCACCATGAGCCATAAGGCAACTGTCTGGGCCATCCAGCAGCGCGGGCTGAAACCCGCCACCAAGATCGTGCTCTGGTTCCTCTGCGACCGGCACAACCCGGATTTCGGCTGCTTCCCGACACAGGCGCGGCTGGCGGACGATGCGGAAATGTCGATCTCGGCGCTGAACGAACATCTCACCAAACTGCAGGAGTTGCGCCTGATCCACCGGGTTCGCGTCCATGATCCCCGCACCCACAAGCGGAAGGCCACACGCTACATCCTGGGGTTCGAGGATGGATTTCCACAAGAGCCAACTCCGGAAACCGGAGACGGCTTTGAAGGAACGGACGAGGAACAAGACGTCGACCCAACTCCGGATTCCGGACATGGAGCCATCTCCGGATTTCCGGCAAAGCCATCTCCGGATTTTGCCGAAAGCCATCTCCGGAATCCGGAGACTAACCTTGTAAGAGAACCCCTAAGTAAACCTGTAAAGGAGGAGGAGGGCGCGCAAGCCTGCGCGGCGATCTCTGATCATTTTTTCGGGGAAGTGCTTCTGGCGCTGGGCCTCGATTCCACCGCCCTGCCCGGCTGGTGGCAAGGCTGGCCGCCCCAGCTGCACGTCCAGCGCTGGCGCGACGATCTGGGGCTGACCGAGGCGGAGATCGTCGCCGTCGCCGAAGCGTCCCGCCAGGAGCATCCCGAACCGCCCGATGGGCCGAAGGCGCTGGACCGCGCCATGCAGCGCGCCGCCCAGCGCAAGGTCGAAGCTGCCGGGCAGAAACGTCGCAAGCGCAGATCCGAACCGGCACCGGCGGCAAAGCCGATCACCGACCTGCCCGCCTTCTACGCCAAGATCGTCAACGCGGACGGATACCTGCCGGTCAGCGCGATCAGCAACACCGTGCGCGATGCCATGCTGGCCAGGGGCCTCGTAACACCGCAGCGCCTGCGAGAGCGGGGAGTGCGATGACCCTGCAGCGACCAATTGGGCGTACGGGCGGCACGCGGGTCAAGCGCGCGCTGGGCGTGCAGGCGGCGCTGGAATGGGCATTCCGCGTGGAGCAAGCGCAGCTGGAACTGCCGCCACCAAAGGACGTGATCGAGGAAGGTTTCGGCTTCGGCCTCGAATATGTTCTTCTGCAACGCGCCGCGCTGGGCTGCAAGGTGGACGGTGGCCAGCACAAGATGGGCAGCTACACCCATCCCGATGCCGAAGTGATCGCCGCCACCGTCGCAGCAATTCCCGACAGACTCGGCGGCAAGCGCACGGCGATCAGAGTGGCCGAACTGGCGCGCGCTGGCATGACCTCGGACTGGATGCCCGGCGTCGTCTCGCGCTGCGTCCCGCTGGAAACCAAGCGCAACCAGCATGGTGATCGGGCGACCACCATCGTGGTCGGCACCGAACGGGTGCTGACCCGCGGTAAATGGCGGACGGTGGAGGTCTTGGCCTGTCCGGTTACCTGGAGACCGCATCCGGAGCAGATCGCATCCGCCCGGCGCGGCTATGACGACTGGTGGCAAGCGCTGGATTGGGTGCGGGACGGACTGATCGCGGGGGCAATGCTACGGGAGGTCGAAGTGACGGCCGCGATGCCGAAGGTGCGGCCGTGGGGATTTGGGTGACATCGTCGCAATGGGCGGAGAGCGGACGGTCGAACATAACGATACGACGTCCGTTTCTCCGCCCGATCCAGACGGTTGCTATATCAGATTTGACTTATCCTGTGTCCAGGGCAGCCAGACCGATTGAAAATGGAGATTTGCCGTGGCTGCTTGGGAGCACAGCGCGAAATGATGGTAAGCGAGCCCGGTTCGACGGCCCAGAAGTGTATGAGTTTGGCCCAGACCTGCGACGCAGAAAGGTTCATCCGACCTTTGCCGCCATCACTTCAATCTCGACCTTGAACTCAGGTCGCGAAAAACCGGCGACTAGCAAGAGTGTCGATGCTGGAAGGACATTCGCACCGGACAGGAAGGCGTCACGCGCAGCCATATATGCGGGCAGGTCTGCACGGTCGGTAAGCCAGGCCGAAATGTGGCAGATATCCGCAACGTCCATGCCGCCCTCGGCCAAGGTGGCCCGGATATTGGCAAAACAGATCGCCGCCTGATCCTCAACGCGGGCTGGCACCGACCCGTCAGCGGCCAGACCAAGTTGCCCCGACGTCCGAAGGATCCGGGCGCCCGCTGGCAGTTCGACCCCATGGGCATAGCGGGCCAGAGGGGCAGCGATTGATGCAGGGTTCAAGGATCGCATAGGGCCTCACAACGGACATACGCCGCCAATATGGCCTGAGCCCGAACCAAAGCGTGGCAAAAAAACTGATCGCCACGCCCCTGTTTTCCTTTTGCCAAACCGATCCGGGACAGCATTAGTCTTGCACCGACCGCTGAAGGAGAAACTCATGTCCCGCAAGATCGTGCTTGTCCGCCACGGCGATGATCCGCCAGATGATCGGGTCGTGACCTTTGCGGTCCAGAACGGGTTCGAGCCGGTCTTCTATCGCCCCTTCAAGGGCGATAAGCTGCCTGCGCCGGGGCCGGATGTGGCGGGATCAGTCGTCTATGGCGGCCCGTTCAACGTCTTTGAAGAAGACAAGCACCCCTTTTTGCATGATGAGG
>CAIXBE010000202.1 GCA_903917595.1 uncultured Rhodobacterales bacterium | reverse complement strand
TTCCTCGAACGAATAATCGGCGAACTCCAGCCCCTCTTTCGGGCCGTTCGACCAAAGGTAGCGATACATGCTGCAATGCACAGGCTCGCCGTGTTCATCCAGACCGGTGCGCCAAGTATAGTTCCAAAGCCCGCCCCAGTTGGACTGCTTTTCAAAGCAGACGACTTCGGGAATCTCTGCGCCCTTTGCCTTGGCCGACTGAAAGGCCCGAAGCTGTGCAAGGCCGGAAGGCCCCGCTCCGATCACCGCAACTTTTTTCTTCATCATCATCTCCGGTATTGGAATCGTTGTCGTTTAGAGCGGTTCAGGTCCTCACGGAAACCTCGAGGATCGGAATTCGAACACTCTTGGCTCGAAATCCGATCCTCGAGCCCTGAACCGCTTTGGGCACTGACTTTGGCCGACAGCTAAAGTCAAAGTTGCGTCTGTGTCAAATCTTCTTCCTGCTGGTAAACATGAGAGGCCCCGAAGGACAGCCGCCCCGGGGCCTCAAGTCGCTATCTTGTCGCAAGGCTATGCCGATCCTGGCTCAGCGGGCAATAGTCACGGTGCAATGCGCCCGGATTGCCACTTCAGCAGCAACGGAGCCTAGAACAATCCGCTTCAGGTCGTGCTTGTCCCCCGTTCCCATGATGATATGAGAGTAACCATTCTGCTCGGAATAGGTGATGATCGCGGGCGCAGCTTCGCGCGCGAGCACATCGATAGTTCCGATATCCGTCGCGCCTCCCCTGCGCGCTGTAGCTTCTGCATCCGCCAGAACCTTCGCGACCTCTTCCGCCGTCCACTGTCTGGTGGTCGGGCCGCGCAGGCCGCCAAGCGCGATGTTCACCGTGAAGATCGTCAGATGGAACCCGGCCGCCTTGGCTACTTCGGCGGCATGAATGACACCAACGGTGCCATGATCCGTGCCATCGGTCGGGCAAAGAATCTTTTTCGTCATCGCCTCACCTCTTTTCATCCATTGACTTCTCAGTCAGAGGCACATGACACTCGCTGCACCGCATTGACATGCATCAAGATTCTATACTCACCGGCAAGACAACAGGACCCGCCCATGAAGCTGATCAACCCAAAGGACCGCCGCGTCGCCAGCATTGCAACCGGCGCTTTCAAACCCTTTATCTATCCCGACGGCCTGGCTCTGGGTGATTCGGTCCTGCAGTTGGATGACAGCAAGGACCTTGGTATCGGCTTCCACGTCTACCGGATGCCTGCCGGCATGACGACGCGCGGCCACCGCCACAACGGGGATGAGCAGTTCCTGATCCTCGAAGGCGAATTGCACGAAAGCGACGGCACCACCTTCCGCGCCGGGGATCTGGTCTTTTACCGCGACGGGACGGAACACAACTCCTATACCCCGAACGGCTGCCTGCTGGCCGTTCATATTGCCGGGCCGGAAATCACAGTCGATTGAACGTCGATCATACGACCTGCGCCGGGCAATGCCCATGCGGTTACCAGTTCGGGTCGCGCCCCTCCAGATCCTCGTCCATGCCGTGCTTGCGTCCGTGCGACGCGGCCTGGAAAGGTGCGCTATAGACTGTGCCCAAGGCCCGGCTATAGGCCTGAAGCAGCGCGCCAAAGCCCAGTCCAGCGGCGCAGAGCCAGCCCGCGGTCTGCTTTAGTTCCTTGGCGGGGACCCGAACAAAGTCAGCGGTGATCGGCAGGGTGAGTGTTGTATCGGTCATGGTGCCCTCCTTGGCTATGAAAGAAGGGTGCGGCAGTTTGACTTGAAAGTCCTTGGGACAAAGCTGATGGTTCCTGAAGACTTCTGAATCTCTCCCTGTCCATATTTCAGGGTTGGGCCAAACGATCAGGAAATCAGCCCCGGAATGGACGCAAGCTTTGGCCCTTTTCAGTTGAAACGGCAGGACCGGCAGCTTCTTGGGCCGGACGGGCCGGTCGATCTGTCAGCGCGCGCCTTCGATCTTCTGGTGGCGCTGCTGGACCATCCGGGCGAGATCGTCAGCAAGGACGAGCTCTTCGTCGCAGTCTGGCCTGGCGTCGTGGTCGAGGAGAACACCCTCCAGGTCCATATCTCCGCCCTGCGCAAGGCCCTGCCCGACGGGATGATCGCGACTGTCCACGGCCGCGGCTATCGCTACGCAGGGCCGGAACCTGAAAGGTTCGATCCAGCGACGCAGGTCGGAAACCCGCACAGGGGCCCGTTGATCGTGGTGCTGCCCTTTGCCAATCTCGGCGGCGATCCTGATCAGCAGTATTTCAGCGACGGCATCACGCAGGACATCACCGACCGGCTGACACGCTTTCAGGTTCTCTCGGTCATCGCGGTTGACTCTGCCTTGGCTGGGCAAGGACCGGTGCCGGATGTCGAAAGGATCAGGGCCGCCACCGACGCCAATTTCGTCATCTCCGGCAGCGTTCGCCGCTCTGACAGCCGCATCCGTATTTCCGTCCGGCTGACCGATGCCGCCACCCGCGCCGCAGTCTGGGCCGAGCAGTATGACCGCCCTCTGGCCGATATCTACGACGTGCAGGATGAGGTCGCCGACATGGTCGCGGCCACCATCTCGCAAAAACTGGAAATCGAGCTTGCCAGCCGCACGCTGCGCATGCCCCCCTCCAGTCTCAAGTCCTATGACCTGATGCTGCGCGGGGTGTTCCACTATCTCGAGGCCACACGTGACAGCAATGACAAGGCGATTGACTGTTTTGAACGCGCCTTGGCCGAGGATCCCAACAATTTCGAAGCACTAGGTTTTCTTGGCGTTTCAAAGTGCCAGCGCTATGAAATCGACTTTGATCTTGAAGCGGTCCAGCAAGGTCTGGAGCTCATTGAGAGACAAATCAAGATGGACCAAGCCGATGCAAGGCCCTTCGTCGGTTACAGCATCTATTGTGCCTTTGCCCCTGATGCTGTCTTGACCCATGCCGCCGAACAGTCCCGTGCCGCAGTCGAGCATGCCTTGCGGCTGAACCCGAACGACTACTATGCCATCGCGCAGCGCGCCGCCGTTGCGATCTACGAAGGCGAGATCGACGTGGCAAGGGAATGGCTTGCCAAGCTGAAGAAGTTGACCTCTCACGCCCTGCCCTGGGTCGTGCACTATCACGCGCTGATCGCCTTTCACGAGGGGCGCTACCGCGAGGCGCTTCCCGGTCTGGCCAATGCCGATTTTGCCTGGCAGTCGATGTATCAGATCGCCTGTTACGGACATCTTGGCGAACCGGAACAAGCCCAGGCCGTTGTTGCCCGCTTTGCCGCGCAGGGCCGGGTGCTGGACTTCCATGCCGCCGCTGTGCGCGAAGCCTACAGCGATGCGGTGCTGCAGCAACAATTGATCGACGGGGTGCGGCTAGGCCTGCAATGAAAACGCCCCGGATCGCTCCGGGGCCAGTAGGGGGGTCCCCTTGCGGGGTCTCAGGAAAGGGTCAGATATCCAGCGTGGTCTCCGTCTCCCATTTCGAGAAATGCGAGCAGTAGCTGTTCCACTCCTTGTGCTTCAGCTTCAGGAAAGCGGACGAGAACTCGTCGCCCATCATCGACTTCAGCGTCTTGTCCTTGTCGTATTCGCGCAGCGCGTCCAGCAGATTCAGCGGCAGCTTCGGCGCGTTCTTCACCGTATGGCCCATCTGGTACATGTCGATGTCGTGGCGCTTGCCCGGATCGGCCTTTGTCCTGACCCCGTCCAGACCGGCCGCCAGAATGACCGCTTGCATCAGGTAGGGGTTCGCCGCGCCATCGGGCAGGCGAAGCTCAAACCGCCCCGGCCCCGGCACACGGACCATGTGGGTGCGGTTGTTGCCGGTCCAGGTCACCGAGTTCGGAGCCCAGGTCGCGCCCGATGATGTGCGCGGCGCGTTGATCCGCTTGTAGCTGTTTACCGTCGGATTGCAGATCGCCGCCAGCGCCGAGGCATGCTTCATGATCCCGCCCAGGAAGTTGCGGCCCTGATCGCTTAGCCCCAGTTCCTTGGACTTGTCTGCGAAAGCGTTGGTCTTGCCATCCAGCGACCAGACCGAGATATGCGCATGGCACCCCGACCCGGTCAGCCCCTTGAACGGCTTGGGCATGAAGGTCGCGCGCAGCCCGTGCTTTTCGGCGACTGACTTCATCATGAACTTGAAGAAGCTGTGCTTGTCGGCGGTCTGCAGCACGTCGTCGTACTTCCAGTTCATCTCATACTGGCCTGTCGCGTCTTCGTGGTCGTTCTGGTAGGCCTCCCAGCCCAGTTCCAGCATATAGTCGCAGACCTCGGAAATGCAGTCATACTGACGCATCATCGCCTGCTGGTCGTAGCAAGGCTTTTCGGCACTGTCGTAGGGGTCGGCAATCTTGTCGCCTTCGGGGGTCAGCAGAAAGAACTCCGGCTCGACCCCGGTCTTGACCCGCAGACCTTCCTTGGCGGCCTCGTCCACCAGACGCCGCAGCACGTTGCGCGGGGCCTGCGCGACCGGCTGCTCTTCCATCACGCAGTTGGAGGCAAGCCAGGCGACCTCTTTCTTCCACGGCAGTTGAATAACCGAAGAAGGATCAGGCACCGCCATCATGTCGGGATGCGCAGGCGTCAGGTCCAGCCAGGTCGCGAACCCGGCAAACCCGGCCCCATCCACCGCCATGTCGTTGATCGCCTGCGTCGGCACCAGTTTCGCGCGCTGCCCACCGAACAGGTCGGTGTAGGAGACCATGAAATACTTGACGCCCTTTTCCTTGGCCCACTTGGCAAGGTCTTTCACCATCGTTCCGACTCCCTGTTCGTC
>CAIXBE010000201.1 GCA_903917595.1 uncultured Rhodobacterales bacterium | reverse complement strand
TGTGGCCGACACGATCGACGCATGCGTCACCGCCCGCACCAGAAGGTCGGGCGTCGCAAAGTGATGCCCAAGACGGCCTTCAAAGGCCTTCAGCTCGGCCGAAAGCCTCACTCGATCGCCTTGAAGAACCTGTCGGAACGCCAGGTCCAGAAGTAGAACAGACGCCGTCCCGCAGCCGAAAAGATCACCCGGTCGGCGCGGCCGATCAGGTATTCGGCCGGAAGGTATCCGACGCCACCCGAGGCCTGGACAAAGCGGCTGTCCTGACTGTTGTCACGGTTGTCGCCCATGAAGAAATAATGCCCCTCGGGCACTGTAAAGATCGCAGTATTGTCACCACCGCCATTGGCTCTAATGTTCAAGATACTGTGCTTGCGGCCTTCGGGCAGGGTCTCGACAAACCGGCTTTTCGTGCAGATGCCGCCTTCGCCAACCGGCCCGTTCTGGCAGCTCGGGGTGCTGCCCATGGGGCCCTGCTTTTCGAAGATCTCCTCGAAAGTCCCGGCAGCCTCTTGCTGTGCTGCGACGCCATTGATGAACAGGACGCCATCGGTCACCTGAATCTTGTCGCCGGGCAGGCCGATCAACCGTTTGATATAGTCGGTGCCCTGGGTCGGGTGCCGGAAGACCACCACGTCACCGCGCACCGGTTCGCTGCCAAGCACGCGACCCGAGAACGGGCACAGGCTGATAGTGGTGAAGGGAATCTCGCATGAGTAGCTGGAGTAGCCGTAGGCCATCTTGTTGACGAACAGGAAATCGCCGACCAGCAGCGTATCCTTCATCGATTCCGACGGGATCCAGAATGGCTGAAAGAAGACCGAGCGAAAGACGGTCGCGATCACCAGTGCCCAGAACACCGTCTTGACGGTCTCGACGATGCCGCCGTCTTCCTTGCCTGCCTTGGCCATGCTGTCCTGCCTTTTGCGATTTTGCGCTTTCTGCGCGCGGGGTCATGGGGAGTCAAGCGTGGCCGACATCATCCGTCGTCAACTGCCGGGCCTCGATCACCACGAAAGCCTGCGCCCAGGGGTGGTCGTCGGTCAGGGTGACGTGGATCACCGCCTCATGCCCGGCAGGGGTCATCGCGCGCAAGCGTTCGGCGGCCCAGCCGGTAACATGCATCACCGGCTGGCCAGATCGCAGGTTGCTCACCGCCATGTCTTTCCACGCGATTCCCATGCGCAAGCCAGTGCCAAGGGCCTTGGAGCAAGCCTCCTTGGCCGCCCAGCGCTTGGCATAGGTTGCGGCAACGGCGCGCGGGCGGCCTTCCGCCTTGCGCTGCTCGGCGGGGGTGAAGACCCGGTCGCGGAATCGGTCGCCAAACCGCTCCAGCGTGGCCGCGATGCGGTCGATATTGGCCAGATCAGAGCCGATGCCCAGGATCACGGTCGCGTCACCTGACGCTCAGGGTGCCAGCCACCAGATCGACGTCAAACTGAATCTCGTCGGCGACTGCGGCACCTTCGACGCTCCCCTCGGTCGGCACGACCAGCGACAGACCTGTGTCATCATCGCGGACGACCGTCGCCTGGGCGACGAAAATCGAGTAATAGCCCATGTCGGTCCCACTGGAGATCAGGGCGCACTCACTGAAGCTGCCGTCAGCCGAAGGGTAAAGCACCATCAGATGAAACGAACAGCAGGCCGGTTCGCCCGCCGTGTCCAGAGTGATCAGCCGGACACGCCCATCGGAATACTCGGCCGTGTTCTCTGCCGCCGGGAAGGCCAGAAACGCCGCGTTGGTTTCATAGCTGTCACAGCCGCGCAAGCTGGCTGCCATGGCCGGGGCGACGGTGACCGACAGCATGGCGGCAGATACTATAAGAGATTTCAGGGTCATGTTCTGGCTCCTGGCCGGTTAAAGGAATCCGTCGCGCGCCGCATCCATGCGACGCCGCATTTCTTCGATCGCAGGGCCAAGGCCGCGGAAAATCGCCTCGCCGATCAGGAAATGCCCGATATTCA
>CAIXBE010000200.1 GCA_903917595.1 uncultured Rhodobacterales bacterium | reverse complement strand
CTGAACAACCCGGCCGCACCGGGAAACACCCCGCCCTCGCGGTTCGGGGCCATGCCACCGGTCACGATCAGCCCCGCCCCGCCGCGCGCCCGGGCGGCATAGAAAGCCGCAACCCGGCCCCAGTCGCCGGTCTCCTCCAGCCCGGTGTGCATCGAGCCCATCAGACTGCGATTGCGCAGGGTGATGCTGCCAAAGGTGATCGGGGCCAGAAGATGGGGATAGGGCGACATGAAGCCTCACGCGTTCAGGGCAGAATGACCGCTGGCACAGCGCCTGTCACCCGCAACGCGACGTCACGGGCCGGTGCCTTGATCCGACACGGTCAGCAGGGTGACGATCGTGTCGCCATAACGGCGCTGGTCATGCTGGGTCATGCCCGCTGGCACTATGGGGGCGATGCTTTCCTCCCAAACCACCATCGCGCCGGGGGCAAGCCAGCCAGACTCTATTGCGGCGGAAAGGGCGGCCTCGCCCAATGACTTGCCATAAGGCGGGTCAAGAAACACCAGCGTGAACGGCGCACCGGGGTTCGCGGGCAGATGACGGGCGTCCTGGCGCAGGATACGGGATTCGCCCTCGACCCGCATCTTCGCGACATTGGCGCGCAGCAAGGCCACCGCCTTGGCCCCGTCATCGACAAAGACCACTTCGGCAGCACCCCGGCTTAGCGCCTCAAGTCCCATCGCCCCGGTTCCGGCAAACAGGTCAAGCACGCGGGCGCCTGCGACCGGATTGCCGTAACCGCCGTTGATCAGGAGGTTGAAGATCGCCTCGCGCACGCGGTCCGATGTGGGGCGCAGATGCGCGGCAGTATCGCCTTCGCCAACCTCGGTCAGGCGAAGACCGCGACGGTTGCCGCCGATGATCCTCATGCTTTCAGCAGCACCTTGAGGTCGGGGGTGGAGGCGATGACATCGGGCGCGGGGCTTTTGCCGCCCTCGATCAGCCGCTTGCCAACCATGTAGGCGCGGGGATCGTTCATCGCGTCGACCGCCAGAAGCGTGTCGCCCCGGTAATACCAGAAGCTGACCGCCTGACCCTCGCCCTGCCGGGTGGCGATATGGTCATAGCCGGTGTTCAGGCCCGCGATCTGCAGTTTCAGGTCGAACTGATCCGACCAGAACCACGGTTTCGCCAGATAGGGCTGATCCGCGCCAAGGATGTTGGCCGCGACCGCCTCGGCCTGATCAATCGCATTGCCGACCGATTCCAGCCGCAGCCGTCCGCCGGCCCAGGGAAAGGACGCGCAGTCCCCCGCCGCCCAGACCGAAGGGTCCGAGGTGCGGCCTAGCGCATCGGTCGCAATGCCGTTGTCGATGGTCAGGCCCGCGGCTTCGGCCAGCCCGGCGTTGGGCGTAATCCCAACGCCTGCAATCACGAAATCGGCGGCCAGTTCGCGGCCGTCCTGCAGCCGGACGCCCGTAACACGGGTATCGCCCAAAAGCCGGTCAAGCCCGGTGGATTCAAGGATCGTCACCCCATGCGCCTGATGCAGTGCGCGGACATGGTCGGACGTTTCGGGCGAAGCCACCCGCTGCAGGATACGCGGCGCCATTTCCAGCACAGTGACGGAAAGGCCCAGCTTGGCGGCCACGGCAGCCGCCTCCAGCCCGATATAGCCACCGCCAACGATGATGACCTTGCGGCCCGGCTGGAACTCGGCCCGCATCGCATCGACATCGGCCAGCGTGCGGACGGTAAAGACCCCCGCCAGAGTGCCACCAATGGCGGCAGGCAACCGGCGCGGGGTCGATCCGGTGGTCAGTGCCAGATGGTCATAGGCCTGCGCCTCGCCGCCAACCATCACGGTCTTGGCCACAGGATCAAGATCGGTCACCGGCTGACCCAGCCGCAATTCGATGGCGTTTTCGGCCCAGAAGTCGGGCGCGCGCAGCCACAGACGTTCGGCCTCCATCTCGCCCAGAAGATAGGCCTTCGACAGCGGCGGGCGCTGATAGGGCGGGCTTGGTTCGTCGCCCAGCATGACAATCTCGCCCTGATGACCCAAGGCACGCAGCTTTGCCGCCAGCGCCGCCCCGGCCTGCCCGGCCCCCACGATCACCACCCGCATCGCATTCCCCCTCTGGACCATTCCGCCTTGAAGCCTATATCCCATGCGGTAATGGGTGCAATGATCGGAGAGACGGAATGTCGCGCAAAACCATCGAGATCGGGGCGAAGCTGCCCGAAGCAACGCTGCTGAGCGTGCACGCGGACGATGGGAAGACTGTGCCGCTGGCGGAAAAGCTGGCGGGCCGCAAAGTGGTGATCTTCGGGCTGCCAGGCGCATTTACCAGCACCTGTTCAAGTGCGCATGTGCCCAGTTTCATCCGCACCGCCAAGGCACTTGCCGAAAAGGGCGTGGACGAGATCATCTGCGTGTCGGTCAACGACCCCTTCGTGATGGAGGCTTGGGGCAATGCCACCGGGGCAATCACCGCCGGAATCACCATGCTGGCCGATGCCGACGGGTCGTTCACAAAGGCCATCGGCATGGAATTCGACTGGGTGCCGGACGGCTTCTACGGCCGGTCCCTTCGCTATTCGATGCTCGTCGAAGACGGCGTGGTCACCCGCTTTTTCCCGGAACTTCAGCCGGGCTGCAGCATCTCGGCCGGCGAACACATGCTGTCCGAACTTTGACCGGCGCCGGGCTTCACGCCTTTCTGGCGTGAAGCTCGCACAGGCAAGTGACCGGCTCGCCATGATCGCGCTGGATTTCGGCATTGGGGGCCAGCCGATCCATCGCGCGGGCAAGATCGGTGTCCAGCCGGGTCAGTCCGTTGATGGAATGGGTGGTCAGGGTCACGTCAACCACGTTGTATTTGTTGGTCCATTCGGGATGGTGGTTCAGCTTGTCCGCCACCAGGGCGGCGCGGGCCATGAAGCCCCAAGCCTCAGAGAAATTGCGGAACTTCCAGATCTTGCGGATCGCGTCCTGATCCGGCACCGCCGCCCAACCGGTTTCGGCCAGTGGCGGCAGCAGGGTCTTGCGGTCTTCCGTTTGAAGAAGGTCGGTCATCTGGTCCTCACTCTCGATCCTGTTCGCTGCCGGTGTTCCGGCGGAAGGGGCCATAGGCGGTCAGCACTTCGATTTCCTCGTCAACGGCCCGCCTCTCGGCATCCAGATAGCGCGCGATGGCGGTCCGGAAACCCGTGTCGGCAATCCAGTGCAGCGAATGCGTCTGAACCGGCAGATAGCCGCGCGCCAGCTTGTGTTCGCCCTGCGCACCGGCCTCGACCTTTTGCAGGCCAGTGGCAATCGCCCAATCTATGGCGCGATAGTAGCAGAGTTCGAAATGCAAGCAGGGGTGATCTTCGACACAGCCCCAATAGCGCCCGTAAAGCGTGTCGCGGCCGATAAAGTTCAGCGCCCCCGCAACGGCGCGCGCACCGTCAAAGGCCAGCACCAGCAACATGTCGTCGCGCATCGTCGCATGCAGCAGGTCAAAGGCTGCTCGGGTCAGATAGGGCGTGCCCCATTTCCGGCCGCCGGTGTCCTGATAGAAGGCCCAGAACGCATCCCAATGCTGCGGTTCGATCTGGTCACCGGTCAAGGCCCGGATGGTCAGCCCCGAGGCCGCCGCTGTTTCACGCTCCTTGCGGATCATCTTGCGCTTGCGGCTGGACAGGTCGGCAAGGAAATCGTCGAACGTGCCGTAACCCCGGTTCTGCCAGTGAAACTGCTGGGTGATCCGGTGCAGCGTGCCTTCGACATCGGCCAAGGCTTCGGCTTCTTCGGCGGTGCAAAAGGTTGCGTGCAGCGACGACAACCGGTTCTCGGCCACGATCCCAACCGCCGCGCGCCACAGCATTTCGCGGTGATCGGGCGATCCCAGAAAGCGGCGGCCGGTTGCGGGGGTAAAAGGAACCGCAATCTGCAGCTTGGGGTAATAGCGCCCGCCTGCCCGTTCAAACGCATCGGCCCAACCGTGGTCAAAGATGTATTCGCCCTGACTGTTGGTCTTGACGTAAAGCGGCGTCGCTGCAACCAGCCGCCCCGCGTTTCGGATAACCAAAGGCCGCGCCTGCCAGCCGGTGCCCTTGCCGGTCGAGCCCGAGGTTTCAAGCGCCACCAAAAAACGGTGGGTGGTAAAGGGATCAACTGGCCGCGATCCACCTGCCGCTTCCGGGCAGGCCAGATCGTCCCACTCATCGGCGGCAATCTCGGTTATGCCGTCAAGAAGATGGGCTTCGACAGTCATCGGCTAAGGCCTTTGCAAGGGGACTGGCGAAAAGATGCGGCCATTCTGGTCGGGGTCAAGCCGGGAATGGTGCGGCGTAGCCCTCAAAGGTGATGTTATGCACAACCTTGCGGGCCTCGACCTCCATTTCCGGTGAGCGCACGGTCCAGCACAGGATGGCGGCCCCTGCGGCCTTCAGCGCGGCGACGCGGGGACGGCCAAGGTCGCTGACCTGATGGGAAATAAAGCTGGATTCGGTCCGGTCATAATCCGGAATCTCGCGCAGATAGGCGCAAATTTCGGCCGGGATCGGGGCGTTCAGGACCGGGTCATAGGCTTCGGTCGTCAAGCCGCGCGGCACATCTGGTGCCAGCCGGGCCATGTGAGCGATACAATGGGGGTTGAACGCCATGACCGCGACCGGCCCTGCGTAACCGGCCAAAGCAGCGGCAACCGCTTGTTCCAGAATACCGTCGGTATCCTTCATCGTGTTCCAGTTTTCCTTGACCTCGATCAGCAAGGGCACCCGGCCCGCCACCATTTCCAGCACCTCGGCCAAGGTCGGGATCGTATCGCTGCCGCCGCGCAACTGTATGCGGCCAAGATCGGCCGCGCTGAAGTCGCTGAACGCGCCCGAAGCACCGGTCAGGCGGTCCATGTCGTCATCGTGAAATACGACGGGCACATCATCGGCGCTGCGCTGAACGTCAAGCTCGATGCCATAGCCTGCGGCAATTGCGGCCCGAAACGCGGACAGCGAGTTTTCGATCACCCCATGGGCGTGGTCATGTAACCCGCGATGGGCAAGCGGCTGGCGCAGGAACGCGTCGGGCAGGGAAACTTGGGTCATTTGAGTTCGAAGATCGCCTCGATCTCGACCGCGACCCCCAAGGGCAGCGACACCGCCGACACCGCCGAACGCGCATGGCGACCGGCATCGCCAAGGACGGCCACCAGAAAATCCGACGCGCCGTTGATAACCTTGGGTTGATCGATAAAGCCGGGGGTCGAATTGACGAACCCCACCAGCTTGACCGCGCGGGAAAGCCGGTCAAAATCGCCGCCACAGGCCTTTCTCAACTGCGCCAACAGCGAGATCGCACAGCATTTCGCCGCTTCGGCGCCCTGTTCGACGGCAAGATCCTCGCCCAGTCGGCCCTTGATCAAGCCGTGTTCATTCTGGCTGATTTGCCCCGAGATAT
>CAIXBE010000199.1 GCA_903917595.1 uncultured Rhodobacterales bacterium | reverse complement strand
CGCTTGTCGCCCGCCGCGGCGATCTTCAGCACGATGTCGTTGTGGCCGTCGAAAACGCGGGTGCGGTCAGGCATGAGTTGGCTCCGGTTGGCGGGGGGCAGGAGGGGACAGTCTTTCGTGTCTGGCAGTCGGGTGCAAGGTGGTTCCAATTTGTCGCAGGGCCGCCGATGGGCACGGATTGACGGCAGCGGCAAGCTGCGGCATGGCTTGGGCATGCTTGCCAAGGCCATCATGACACTGAACCGGGCGTTGCTGCTGGTGGCGTTGACCGTCGCACTGGTTGCGACGGGGTTTGCGCATCGCTTGCCTTCCGCCGCCGATCAAAGCCTGGTCTTGGCGCTGGCGAACGGCGCCACTTTAGCCGACCTTTGCGCCGATGGCGAAGCGGGCGACCAGCATTCCGGTCCGGGCTGTCTGGCTTGCCAGATTGCCGGGTCAACCGACCTGCCGCCAGCACTTGGGGACCTGCAAAAGCTGGAACTGGTCGTTCTGGCCACAGTAACCGCCCCGCGCGAAAGCCGGATGCCCTTGCGTGTCCTTGACCCGTCCAACGCCCCGCAAGGCCCGCCCACCGCCTGACAGCTGCGGCCTTTCTGCGCCCTGACGGGTGCAATCCCCCATCGCCGCCTTTTTCCGTGCCGCCCGCTGGCCCCGCGCCTGCGTCACTTCACGCGAACCAAAGGCAAATCCATGTCCCCGAACTTATCCCTGAAAAGGAACCCCCTGATGATCCGCCTTCTCCCCCTTGCCGCCGCCCTGCTGTTTGCCCTGCCCGTCCTTGCGCATGAGCTGGTGGTCGGCGATCTGACGATTATCCACCCCCATATCCCCCAACCCGCCGCAAGCGCCATGGCGGCGGGTGGCTTCATGGTCATCACCAACGACGGCAGCGAAGCTGACTATCTGATCGGCGTCGAAACCGACATCGCCGCCAAGTCCGAACTGCATGAAAGCCGGGTTGATGCCAACGGCATGGGCAGCATGACTCCGGTCGAGGTGATCGAAATCCCGCCCGGCAGCACGGTCAATCTGGAACATGGCGGCTATCACATCATGTTCATGGGCCTGAAAGCGCCGCTGGTCGAAGGCGAGACAGTCAAGGGCGCGCTGATCTTTGAACATGCTGGCCGGGTCGAGATCGAGTTCATGATCGACCCTCCGGGTGAGGGCGGACACGGTGCGATGCCGGACGACGGCGCAGATGCCGGCCATGCGCATGGCCACGGCGATCATTCCGCCATGATGGTCGAGATGACGGGCGATCCGATGGTCGACATCGCGGCGGTGATGAAGGCGCAGTTCGATACGCCGGAAAACCCGCTGACAGTGGCCCCGATCAGCGTTCAGGGCGAAGTCGCCATCGCGGGCTGGGTCCAGGGTGACAAGGGCGGTCGTGCCTTTTTGCGCATGGGCGACATGGGCTGGTCGATCGAGGTCTGCGCCGGTGCTGGGCTGCTTCAGCCCGAGATGCTGAGCGGCCTGGGGCTGACCGAAGCCGATGCGGCTACGCTTCTGACGGCTGTCACCGCAGCCGAAACCGGGCTTGGTGCCGAAGCTGTCGCGCTGTTCGACAGCTTCGACGGCGAGATGTTCTTTACAGAGTGACCCTTTGGCCCGAGGGGGTCAGATGATGGCCCCCTCGACCAAGGCCTTGCCAGCTGCGATCCGTTCATAATGGAAGGGCGAAAAGTCCAGCGTCTGATAGGACCCGTGGACGATCCATTCCGCCGTCGCGCGCCCCATAGCAGGGGATTGCTGAAGGCCGTGACCGGAAAAGCCGTTCAAGAACAGGAAGTTCGCGACCGCCGGGTGCGGGCCGGTCACCGCGTTCTGGTCCAGCGTGTTGAAATCATACTGCCCGGCCCATTCGCTGATCACCTTCACCGCCTCGAAGGCCGGGATACGGGTGGCGATGGCAGGCCAGATCTTGTCCATCCACAGGCCATGATCCATCGCAAAGTCGTCGAAGTCGACCGCCGGGTCATGGTCGGCATGGCCCCCCGCCATGTAGGTGCCGCCGCCCACCTCGCGCACAAAAACGCCCGAAGGGTCGATGGTCAGGGGTAAGGGCCGGTCCAGCGGGCGCTCGGCCTGCAAAACCCAGTTGAACCGCTTTCGCGGCTGGATCGGCAAGGTGATCCCAGCCATGGCGGCAATCTTCGCCCCCCGTGTGCCAGAGGCGTTGACGACCACCCCACAGGCCACCTTGGTCCCCGAGGCCAGCGTGACCCCGGTCACCCGTTCGCCACCCGGGGCCAGGTCGATCCCGGCGACCTCACCGGCCACATACTCGACACCCGCCTCCACAGCCTTGCGCCGGAACCAGTCAAACACGGTCGAGCCGTCGAAATAGCCCTCGTCCAGCGTGTTCAGACTGCCCAGCACCAGATCATCCACTGTGTAGAACGGATATTCCGCCGCGATCTGGTCCGGCATCAGGATCCGCGTCCCCGCCCCAGCCGTCGCCTGCAACGCCTGATTGGCGCGCAGGGTGTCAGCAAAGGCGTCGGTGTCAGCAAGATAAAGGTAGCCAAAGTTCTGGATCTTCAGGTCCGGCACCCGCGGGTCGCCGCCCATGCGGTCCGGCAGGGATTGCACGAAATCCGCCCCGAACTGCGAGATGCGGATGTTCAATTCGGTCGAAAACTGCTGGCGAATGCAGGAAAAGCTAAGCGTGGTCGCGGCCTTGGCATAGGTCGGGTCGCGCTCGACCACCAGAACCCTACCCTTGAAGCCAGAGTCTTGCGTCAACCACCAGGCGGTCGAGGACCCCATGATGGCGCCTCCGATGATCACGACGTCATATGTGTCGCGCACCGGTTCTGCCGCAAATCCCCGCATCAATGCCCCCTTGGTTCACGTCCAGCCCGGGTGTAGCGCAGCCTGAAGGGGCGGTAAATCGTCCGCAGACGCGGATGACAACCTGGCTTCGCGTGAACGGCGACAAGCAAGCCCTTTCTGTCGCAGGGATGAATATCCGATCTTGGGGTGGATGCGGTGCCTTCTTCCGGCCATCCAACTGGCTATCATCCACGCCACAGCCGGCCCGTTTCTGGTAAAGCATACTTCATCACTTTGTCAGCCGACTCGAAATCGGTCCAGAGCAGGAACGGAAAGAACGCCTGTGGTCAAATACCTCCTGCCATCTCTTGACCTGCTTCACACCTTCGAGGCAGTTGCGCGCAATCGCAGCTTTACGCTGGCGGCTGAGGAACTGTGCCTGACGCAAAGCGCGGTCAGCCGGCAGATCAGGTCGCTGGAAGATACCCTGACTCTGCGGCTGTTTCGCCGTCTGCACCGCGCCATCGAACTGACGCCCGAGGGTCAACGGCTGTTTGATTCGGTAACGCGCGGGTTGGACGATATCAGCAGTTGTCTGGCCGAACTTGGGGCGGCGGCGAAGGCCCCGCAGTTTACCGTCTGCGCTTCGGTGGCCTTTGCCTGGTTCTGGTTGATGCCGCGACTTGAACATTACCGCGCGCAGCACCCCGATATCGACCTTCGCGTGTTGGCGACCGATCAGCCGGTTCTACCCGGCAGCGGCGAGGTCGACCTCGCGATCCTGTTCGGGTCGGGTCAGTGGGAGGGGCTGCAGGCGCAACTTCTGTTCGGCGAACAGGTCTATCCGGTGTGCAGCCCGGCTTATTTGCGCGATCATCCGGAATTGCGCAGAGCCGAAGACCTGCTGGATCAGACGCTGTTGCATTTGGAATATGGCAAGCCATCCCTTGGCGGTGTGGATTGGCGAACCTGGCTTTTGCAGCAGGGCGTGAACGGGCAACCGGTGCGGCGCGGGGTGCGGTTCAATTCATATCCGATGGTGTTGCAAGCGGCCGAGGCCGGTCATGGTGTGGCCTTGGGCTGGAGCTATATCTCCGATCCGCTGCTGGCCGAGGGGCGGTTGGTCTGCCCGGTCGACCGCAAGATGGAAACACGGGACGGCTATTACCTCTGCACATCCACCTTCGCTGCCCGCAACCCTGGTATCATTGCATTTCTGGACTGGATTCGCGGTGAAGTGGAAGGGCAGGGTGGCTTTCGCATGATTTCAGGTAATGCGACACATACGGAATGATCGTTTGAGCCGCGCACGAATGCGGTGCTAACTGGTTCCAAAGCGTTGCTTGGAGGTCGTGTCATGTCCGAAATTTCCGTGCGCCGTGCTGGACGCCGTACCCGGGTTGAAGCCGCCCCGCCGCCGTCAACGGTCCCGGCGGGCATGGTCGGCGGTCGCTACAAACCCCTGACGGACAGCGAAATCCTGCAGATCCATGAATTGGTGCTGCGGCTTTTGGCGGATCTTGGCCTGTCGCAGATCACTCCCAGTCTTGAGGCGCGGGCGGTGGCGGCGGGCTGCAAGGTTGATGGCGATGGCCGCCTGCGCTTTCCCCGCGCGCTAGTCGAAGACGTGATCGCCCGCACCCGTCGCAAGTTCACCCTGCACGGCATTGATCCGATGCATGACATCGAAATCGGCGGGCGGCGGGTGCATACCGGCACCGGTGGGGCCGCGCCCACGATCATGGACTTCGAGACCGGCCGTTACCGCGAAAGCACGGTGGCCGATCTTTACGACATTGCGCGCCTCGTGGACCGGCTGGACAATATCCACTGGTATCACCGGTCGATCGTGGCGCGGGATGCGACAACCATCCTCGATCTGGACATGAACACCACTTATGCCTGCCTGTCGGGCACCACGAAATCCATCGCCGTCAGCTATACCGACAGCGCATCCGTTCGCGCCGTGCAGCCAATGCTGGACGCGGTGGCGGGAGGCGAGGGCAAGCACCGCGAGCGGCCCTTCTGCACCGCCGTCTGCTGCCATGTCGTCCCGCCAATGCGCTTTGCCACCGAAAGCTGTGACGCGCTTGAGGCGGCGGTGCTGGCCGGAATGCCGATCCTTCTGGTATCAGCCGGTCAGGCCGGGGCCACCGCCCCCGCCGCCCTTGCCGGGGCCGTGGCACAAGCCTGTGCCGAGGTGTTGGCGGGCCTGATCCTGTGCAACATCATCGACCCCGACTGTCGTGGTATCTTTGCCGCCTGGCCTTTCGTGTCCGACCTGCGCACCGGGGCGATGTCGGGCGGGTCTGGGGAACAGGCGCTGCTGTCGGCCGCCTGCGCCCAGATGGCGAACTTCTACGACCTGCCGAATTCAGTCCCCGCAGGCATGACCGACAGCAAGCTGCCGGATGCGCAAAGCGGCGGCGAAAAGGGCTATACCGTATCGCTGGCAGCGCAGGCGGGTGCGACGATGATCCACGAATGCGCGGGGATGCAAGGCTCGCTGATGGGCACCACGTTCGAGGGCTATGTCATCGACAATGACCTGCTTGGCGCGATTCTGCGGACGGTCAAGGGGATCGAGGTCAGCCCCGACACCGTCAACTTTGACGTGATCCGCGACACGGTGATGGGGGTGGGCCATTATCTTGGCCATGCCCAGACCTTTGCAAGGATGAAGACCGACTACGTCTATCCCGACATCGCCGACCGCCGCAGCATCAGCGAATGGCAGGACGCAGGCGGGCGCGACACCCGGGCCGTGGCCCGCGACCGGGTGCGCAGGATCCTTGCCGACCATTATCCGCGTCACATCGGCGAAGATGTCGATGCGGCGATTCGGGACAGTTACAACATCATCCTGCCGCGTGACCGGATGCGGGCGGGCAACGGCGTCTGGTAAGGGGGAAGACCATGCAAACCCATGCAAAAGTGGTGATCATCGGCGGCGGCATGATGGGGGTGGGTCTGGCCTATCACTTGGCCGAGGCGGGCTGGACGGATGTCCTTTTGCTCGAAAAGGGCGAATTGACCAGCGGATCAACTTGGCACGCAGCCGGGCAATGCCCGTCGTTCATCGGCAACTACAACATGGCCAAGATCCACCACTACAGCAACACGCTGTATCCCCGGCTTGAGGCACTGACCGGCCTGCCGACCGGCTGGCACGGCTGCGGCGGCATTCGCATCGCCACCACGCCCGAGGAAGTGGACTGGTTCCGCCATGTCGAAGGCTTTGCCGCCAATGTCGGCTTTGAAATGGAGATCATCAGCCCCGACCGCATCCGCGAATTGAACCCCTGGCTGCAGGTGGATGGCATTCTTGCCGGAGCGCATACGACAATGGACGGCCATGTTGACCCCTCCAGCGCGTGCAATTCCATGGCGGCGGGCGCGCGGGCGCTGGGGGCAACCATCCAGCGCCATACCCGCGTGACCGGGATCACCCGGCTGCCGTCAGGCGAGTTCCGGGTCGAGACGGAGAAGGGCAATGTCACCTGCGAACATGTGGTCAACGCGGCTGGCTGCTATGCCCGAGAGGTCGGCAAATGGCTTGGCGTCGATACGCCGATCACCAATATGGAACACCAGTATCTGGTGACGGAACCCTTGCCCGAATTCCGCGATAGCCCCGTTGAGTTGCCAGTGATGCGCGATCCGGCGACCGCGGGCTATTACCGGCAGGAACAGAAGGCGGGCCTTGTCGGCATCTACGAACATGTGGGCGCGAAAGAGGCCTGGGCCTCGCGCGGGGGTTGGCCCGACTGGTCCAGCGAGAACGAGCTGTTCGAGGGCGATCTTGACCGTATCGCCCCCTGGCTGGAAAAGGCGTTGGAGCGGATGCCGATTTTCGCCAACGCAGGCATCAAGCGCATCATCAACGGTGCCATTCCGCATACCCCCGACGGCAACCCGCTGGTCGGGCCAATGCCGGGCGTTTCGAAAGCATGGCAATGCTGCGGGTCTTCCATCGGCATCGCGCAAGGGGCGGGCTGCGGCAAATATCTGGCCCAGTGGATGGTCCATGGCGATGCCGAGATCAACATGGGGCCGGTTGACCCCCGCCGTTTCGGGGCCTACGCCGATCAGGATTACACCCGCGCCAAAAGCTTTGACGACTACCAGAACATGTTTGAAACCCCCTTGCCGGGGCGCGAGGTTCAGGCCGGTCGCCCCTGTCGCGTGACGCCTTTGCATGAGGTTCTGCAGGCCAAAGGCGCGGTCATGACCGAAGTGCATGGCTGGGAGCGGCCAAAGTATTTCGCGCCCGCAGGTTTTGTCGAAAAGCTGCAATTCCGCCGCACCAACACCCATGATCTGGTCGCCGCCGAATGCCGCGCGGTGCGCGAACGGGTGGGAATCATGGATCTGTCCAGTTTTGCCAAGTTCGACGTGACCGGCCCGGGGGCTGAGGCGATGTTGGATCGGCTGACCGCCAACCGCCTGCCGAAAAAGCTGGGTGGCGTCGGCCTGACGCAAGTGCTGTCCGACAAGGGCCGCATCCTTGGCGAATGGACGATCACAAGGCTTGGCCCCGACCGGTTCTATCTTTTGACCGGGGCAGGGGCCGAAGAACAGACCCGCGACGATCTGGCCCTTGCGGCAGGGCCGGACGCCACGATCACCAATGTCACCGACGCTTTCGGCATGCTGGTCGTGGCTGGCCCGAAATCGCGCGAGGTGCTGCAGCGGCTGACCGACAGCGATCTGTCAAACACCGCCTTCCGCTGGCTGTCGGCGCAAGAAATCACCCTTGCCGGAATCCCCGTCCGTGCCTTGCGGGTGACTTATGTTGGCGAGCTTGGCTGGGAAATCCACGCGCCTATGGCGGATCTTGCCCGGCTATACGCGGCGATCTGGACGGCAGGGGAACCGCACGGCATCGCCGATTTCGGCGGGCAGGCGGTCAACTCCCTGCGCATGGAAAAGGGCTATCGCGGCTATGGGTCCGAACTGACCAACGAGATTACCTTGATCGAGGCCGACTGCACCCGCTTTTACGCTCCCGACAAAGGCGATTTCCGGGGCCGTGCTGCCACCGAATCGGCACCTGTCACCACGACGCTGGTCTACGGCGAGGTTGCCGCCACCGATTGCGACATCTGGGGCGGCGAGGCGGTGATGCAGGGCTCCTCGGTCGTCGGTGTATGCACCTCGGGCAGCTTTGGCCATACCACCGGAAAAAGCCTGACCTTCGCCT
>CAIXBE010000198.1 GCA_903917595.1 uncultured Rhodobacterales bacterium | reverse complement strand
TTGTGCTGATAACCCACACAAACCGGCGCAGTCAGACGCTCGGCCAAGGCCATCGAGGCCGGGATTGCCCCGCCAATGACCACGCCCGCACCGTTCAGGATCACCGGGAACTTCGCCGATGACAGCAACTGAGCCGCCGCCGCAATCGCGTCTTCGCCACCCGATGGACGCTCGAATTCGACAACGGCCGGCAGGGCGATGTCCACCACTTGCGTCCAATAATCGCGCGGCATGTTGATCTGGGCAGGCGCGGAATGGCGGCGGGCCTGCTGGATGCAGCGGTTCAGGACCTCGGCCACGCGCGAGGGGTCGCGCACTTCTTCCTGATAGCAGACCATGTCCTTGAACAGCGCCATCTGCTCGACTTCCTGAAACCCGCCCATGCCGATGGTCTTGTTGGCCGCCTGCGGGGTGACCAGCAGCAGCGGCGTATGGTTCCAGTAGGCGGTCTTTACCGCCGTCACGAAATTGGTGATCCCCGGCCCGTTCTGAGCGATCATCATCGACATCTTGCCGGAAGCCCGGGTGAAGCCGTCAGCCATCATCCCGCCCGAGCCTTCGTGCGCGCAGTCCCAGAAGGTGATCCCGGCCTTGGGGAAGATGTCGGAGATCGGCATGAAGGCCGACCCGATGATCCCGAACGCATGTTCGATCCCATGCATTTGCAGGACCTTCACAAAGGCTTCTTCGGTAGTCATCTTCATCGCTGCTCTCCCATGTCACATGCGGCCGCAAGGGCCTGTTGCCGCCACCCTAACTCCGGCCGCGACCCCGGCTTAGGGCCAGAGCCGCCCCCGAATTAAGTCCAGACGCACCTTGTCCATTCCGCTTGACCCAAATACTCATCTACGAAACCTTCGGCCCCCGGCGCACCGCTTGTGCAATCCTTGCCACACCTTCGCCAATCCGGTGCGGCGCGATCGACGAATAAGCCAGCCGGTAGTAGTTCTGCGCACCCTCACCCGCAAAGAAGGCGCGGCCTGGTTCGATCAACACGCCCTCGGCCCGCAAGTCCAGGGCCAGTGCTTCCGTATCCACCCCCACCGGCGCGCGCATCCAGAAGCTTGAGCCGCCAAAGCCGCCCTGTCCTGCCACCTCCAGCCCTTCCGCCGCAATCGCCTCGGCCATCATCTGGCGGCGACGACGGAACGCGCCTTTCATCCGGTTGATCAGCGTGTCGTAATGCCCAAGTCCCAGAAAATAGGCCACGGTCCGCTGGATATGGCCGGGAGGATGTTTCAACATCAGCCCGCGCAGGGCCCTCGCTTCGGCGATGAATCCCGGGGGGCCGACCAAATAGCCCAGCCGCAGGCCCGGAAACACGGATTTCGAGAACGACCCGGCGTAAATTACCCGCCCGCCCTGATCCAGCGACTTCAGGGCCGGGGCCACAGGTTTCAGAAACGACATCTCGAATTCATAGTCATCCTCGACGATGACAAAGCCTCCCCGCGCTGCGGCGTCCAGCAAGGCCACGCGGCGCTCCACCGGCATGGTCGCGTTGGTTGGGCATTGATGCGAGGGGGTGACAAAGACCACATCCAGCCCAGTCAACCCGGCGATCGACAGGCCTTGGGCATCTACATCAAGCGGCACCGCCTCGGCGCCCGTGGCGGCAACCACGCCGCGCCAGGCCGGATAGCCGGGGTTTTCCACGCCGGCCTTGCGTCCCGGGCCTAACAGCAGCGTCGCGGCAATCCACAGTGCGTTCTGCGCCCCCAGCGTCAGCAGCACCTCCTCCTCCCGCGCGGCAATCCCCCGACGGGGCAGGATGGTGCGCAGCAATTGCTCGACCAGCAAGGGATCGTCGCGGTCATAGTAATCCGAGGTCAGCGCCGCGAAATCGCGCTTTCCCAGCGCCCGCAGTGCGCATTGCCGCCAGTTCTGGTGGTCAAACAGCGTCGGGTCGGCCTGACCATAGATGAAGGGATAGGGATAGCTGTCCCAATCTTCCGGCCGCGCCACCCGGGCTGCATTTGAAAACCGCCCGCCGGTCAGAAGTTTGAAATCCACCGCCTCGGCACGGGGTGGGCCTGCGGGAAATTTCGGCGCACGCGGGGCATTCTCGGAGACGAAGTATCCCGACCGTCCCTCCGATGTCAGGTAGTCCGATGACACCAAATCAGCATAGGCCAGCGTCACGGTGATCCGGCTGACCCCCAGATGTTCGGCAAGACCGCGCGACGAGGGCATCCGCTGCCCCGGCCGGAACCGCCCGGCCAGAATGCCTTGCGTCACCATCGCCCGAATCTGCTGTTGCAGGCTGCCGGTGGCGCCGGGGGTCAGGTAGAAGGCTTCGACGGGAATGGCCAAGGGCGACCCTCATGCTGGGTATAGGTCCAGATGAAGGCGCGCGCGCGAAGGTTGTCAAGCGCGCGCGCAGCCCGGTCAGTCCACCCGGCCGGGCAGGCTAAGGTCGCCCGAGGCCACATCGAACACATCGGTCACGCACAAAAGCGGCGCGTGAACCGAGCCATTGACCCTAAGCGCCGCCGTCACCCCGTCATAGCCGATGCCTGCGCTGACCGCCGTGGCCGGCAGCGTCACCGTGATCTCGATGTCCTGACCTTGCAAAATCGGCTTGAACCCCGGGCTGTCGATGAACAAGGGCAGGCCCGGCCAGGTTTCCGGCAGGCTTGGGGTGGCCCCTTCGGGGATGTCGCGGACCGCCAGCGCCCCGTCGCCACAATCCGGCGTCGGGGTCAGGACGACCCAGTGGCTGTGCCATGCGGCCCCATCATTCGCTGCGTCCCCATCGTCGGTTTCATCCTCCAGTGGCGTGTCGTCGAAATCGGGATGGCTGGTCGCGGCAAGGGCCAGAATGCCGGTGCCGCCTTCAAAGCCGACCGTCGAAGGGTCCAGCGAGGTCGGCCAGACATAAGACCAGACCGGCGCTTTGGCCAGCGCACCGACCGAGGCGGGCGTGTCGGCACCGGCTGGCGCGGCAAGGGTCATGCGAAAGGTAACGTCGTTGCCGTCGCGCAGGGCCGTGGCGGACAGGATGTCAAAGGCAGGGCGGATATCGGCGGTCGGGACGGCCGCGATGTCGGCAAGGCCCGGCAGCGGCAGGGTTGCCGACAGCACAAGGCACAGGGTCGGAAGATGGTGCAGTATCATGAAAGCGTCTCCGGTATGAGGATCAGTGCGGTCGTTAATAGTAGCGAGTCGCTATACTTGCAAGTTTGTTTTCGACTCGCTATCATCAACCCATGACCGATGCCGAACGCCTTGCCGAAATCCTGTTGCGACTGGCCCGCCTGACCGAGGCCGAAGGCTGGTCGCATGGCCTTAACCCGACACAGGCGGCGGCTTTGGCCTATGTTGCCCGGGCGAACCGGTTTTCCCGTGGGCCGTCGCATCTGGCCGACTGGCTTGGCACGACGCGCGGCACGGTGTCGCAGACGCTGAAGGCGCTGGCCGAGCGCGGGCTGGTCGTCGAGGTGCTCTCGCCCCGCGACCGCCGGTCGATCAGTTACAGGCTGCTGGACGCAGGCCGCGAGGCGCTTGCGGTGCCTGAAACGCTAGCCGGTGCCCTTGGCGATCTGCCCCCGGGCAAGGTTGCCGCGATGACTGACGGCCTTGCGCGCCTGCTTGGCGCGGTCGTAACCCGACAAAAGCGCCGGGGCTTCGGCTTGTGCCACACCTGCCGCCATCATCGGACCATCACTGACCAGTCGGCCTTTTGCGCCTTGCTGGAGACCCCGCTGGCGGTCGAAGACACCGGGCAAATCTGCGCCGAGCATGCGGCCTGACCAGTGACGTCGGGTCTGTCGGGGCGACCGGATCATCAAACTGGTTGAAACCGGCCGCATTTCGCCCTACCCCGGTGGGGCCGGAAGTGACTGCCCGCCGTTCGCGGTTCTGCCATGGCGCACGAAACCACGACCTGCCCCGAAGCTTCGGCAAGGACCCAGATGCCAGACCTCAGCGATACCGCCCGCCGCTCGGCCCGTGACTGGCTGACCATCCTTGCGCGCTACCGTGAACCGTCGACCCGCCGCAGCCTCTTGGAGCTGGCCGTGACGCTGGTGCCGTTCTTTGTGCTTTGGGCGCTGGCCTGGATGGCACTGTCGGTCAGTGCCTGGCTGGCACTGGCGCTGGCGATGCTGAACGGGGCGTTTCTGGTCCGGATCTTCATCATCCAGCATGACTGCGGGCACGGAGCGTTCTTCAAGAACCGGCAGGCGCAGGATTGGCTGGGCCGCGCGCTTGGGGTGCTGACGCTGACCCCCTATGACGTCTGGCGGCGCACCCATTCGATCCACCACGCCCATCACGGCGATCTGGACAGACGCGGCATCGGCGACGTGCTGACCCTGACGATCGAGGAATACCGCGCCCGTGGCTGGTTCGGGCGGCTGATGTACAGGCTTTACCGCCACCCGCTGGTTATGTTCATCCTTGGCCCCAGCTATCTGTTCCTGCTGCAAAATCGCCTGCCCTTCGGGCTGATGAAATCCGGCTGGCGCTACTGGACCAGCGCCATGGGCACCAACGCGATGATCGGCATCGCCATCGGTCTGATCATCTGGTTTGGCGGGCTTTGGCCGGTGCTGCTGATCTACCTGCCCACCTCGCTGATCGCGGCAACGCTGGGGGTCTGGCTGTTCTATGTCCAGCACCAGTTCGAGGAAACCCATTGGTCCAAGGGCGAAGACTGGCAGTTGCACGACGCTGCATTGGAGGGATCATCGCATTACGTCCTGCCGCAACCCCTGCGCTGGTTTTCCGGCAACATCGGCATTCACCACGTCCATCATCTGTATTCGCGTATCCCGTTTTACCGGCTGACCGAGGTGATCCGCGACCACCGCGCGCTGGCCGAAGCGCAGCGCCTGACGATCCGCGAAAGCCTTGCCTCGGCCCGGCTGCACCTTTGGGATGCCGCACAGGGCAAGCTGATGTCGTTCAAGGAAGCCCGCGCCCGGTACGGGGTGGCGTAGGTCGGGGCGTGCCCCGACTAAGCTTTTATGCAAAGATCCCTAAGAGTCCGGGTTCTTAAGCTTGAAGGCAATCTGTCGCAGCATGCCGTGAAAGGTCTGCACTTCGGCCCGAGTCAGGCCCAACCGCGCCCACATATTGCGCAAGTTGGCCTTCATGCCGGCGACCTTGGTTGGCGGAAAGAAGAACCCTGCCGCATCCAGCCGTTCCTCGAAATGGTCGGCCAGACGGTCAACCTCCTCGCGCTTGGCATAGTCGGTGCGGGCCAGTTCCATCACCGAAGGCGCAACCGTTGCCCCCTGCCGCTGCCATTCATAGCCCAGAAGCAGCACGCATTGCGCAAGGTTCAGGGACGGAAAATCCGGGTTAACCGGCACCGTCACGATGGCATTGGCGCGGACGATGTCGTCATTTTCAAGCCCCGCGCGTTCGGGTCCGAACAGGACTCCGATACGTTTGCCTGCAGCGCCCAGTTCGCGGGCCATTTCCATCGCGCGTTCGGGGGTGACGACCTCTTTCACCAACTCGCGGCCCCGCGCGGTGGTGGCAAAGACAAAATCGCAATCGGCAATGGCGGCGGGAAGGTCGGGAAACAGCCCCGCATGGTCCAGCAACCGCCCCGCTCCGCTTGCCATGGCGACCGCCTTGGGGTTCGGCCAGCCGTCACGTGGCCCGACGATGCGCATCCGGTCCAGCCCGAAGTTCAGCATCGCGCGGGCGGCGGCACCGATGTTTTCGCCCATCTGCGGCCGCACCAAAATGAAGACGGGTGGGATCATGCGTCACCTTTGCCAAAAGACCTTGCGCCAGATAGGCTGTCCCCGACCTGCTGACAAGGCGTGCATAGGCGCGTGGCCACCCAAGGTAGCCAAGGCCGCGAAAGGCTGCTAGACGATCTGCCAGCCCCTTGACCAGACCCTGACCGGAGCCCGCAATGCCTGCAGACGACCGCCCGCAGATCACCCTTATCTCGCCTGCCGCCTTTGACCCGGAGGTGTTCGCCAGCCAGATCGCCCGGGTGCTGGACGGCGTCGACATCGCCTGTCTGCGGCTGTCCCTTGGCACCAGGGACGAAGATATCCTGATGCGCGCCGCCGATGCCGCGCGCGAGGTGGGCCATGCCCGCGATGTGGCGGTGGTGATCGACGACCATCTGGTTCTGGCCGAAAGGCTGGGCCTGGACGGGGTGCATCTGACCGACGGGGCGCGATCGGTCAGGAAGGCCCGCAAGGACCTTGGGGCCGATGCCATCGTCGGGGCCTTCTGTGCGGCCAGCCGCCATGACGGCATGTCGGCGGGTGAGGCGGGGGCGGATTATGTTGCCTTTGGGCCGGTGGGCGCGACCAGCCTTGGCGACGGCAGTCAGGCGCCGTTTGACCTTTTCCAGTGGTGGTCCGAGGTCATCGAAGTGCCGGTCATCGCCGAAGGCGCGCTGACAGCCGAATTGGTTGGAAAATTTGGACCGGTCACCGACTTTTTCGCGGTTGGCGCGGAAATCTGGTCGGCGGAGTCTCCGGTAGCTGCGTTGAAGGCCTTGCTGGCTCCGTTGTTATAGGTTGCCGGGCTGAAGCCGGGCTACTTGGTGGCCTACGCTTCGGCGTTCACATGCGCGGTGCGGATGACCCGTTCACAGTGCAGCGCCAGCGTCTTGCGGCTGTCAAAGGCATCCACCGGCACTTGGGGGTGAAAGGTCACCTCGACCCGGCCATGCCGGCGTGCGGCCAGCATGTGCAGGAAGTGGCTGCCAAAGTCCATGTCGCCCCACCAGCCGTAGAATCGCGGATCCTCGCCTTCCGGGGCATGAAAGACCACGGTCACGGGTTGGATATGCATCGACGCACGCAGGCCGGGGGCATAGAACGCCTCGAAGAGCGAGGATTTGAACGGCAGCACCCGGATCGCATCGGTGCTGGTGCCTTCGGGAAAGAACAACAGCCGGTGGCCGGCCTGCAGGCGGTCCTCGAAAATGGCCTTCTGCCGTTTGATCTCACCCCCTTTGCGGGTGATGAACACGGTGCCGGTCGCCCGCGCCAGCCAGTTGATCACCGGCCAGTTGGCAACCTCGGCCTTGGCCACGAAGAACAAGTCATGCGTGGCATTCAGCACAAGAACGTCCAGCCAGCTGGAGTGGTTGGAGACCGTCGCCCCCGCTTCGGTCATGGGCGTGCCATGCACCACCAATGGCAGGCCCATGACCGCCAGCGCGGCGCGGCAGACCAACCGGGTGATCGTCGGGGTCCAGGGCCGGGCCACGCCGTAAAGCGGAATTTCGACCAGCCGCAGCACCAGAAGGATCAGCAAGCCGCCATAGGTCAGCAGGCCAATCGTCAGCGCACGCCAGACAAACCGGGCATAACCGCCAAGCCCGATGCGCCGGACCGGAGGCGGGGCACTATTCCAGCCGGTCAACCGGCACCCGCCTTGCGCAGATAAAAGTCGCGGTGCCGCGCCGACATCTGGCCGGTGTCCATCACCAGACAGACATCGGTCGTGTTGAAATCACGGTCGATCCAGGCCCCGTCACCGACAAAGCCGCCAAGCCGAAGGTAGGCCTTGATCAGGGCCGGGGTCGCCGCCAGCGCCGCCTTGCGGTTTTGCTGGCCCTCGGGGATCAGGTCCATCGACTGACGATTGGGCGCGCGGGCCACCACCCGCATGTCTGGCGGGGCAAGATGGTGCTGGTGCAGCCAGGACAATGGCTCGGCCAGGGCCGCGATGTCCGTGCCGTGAAAGCTGGCGACGCCGAACAGAACCTCGATCCCGCGGTCCAGCACATACTCCGCCAGCCCGTTCCACAGATGAAACATCGCCGCTCCGCCGCGGTGGTCGGCGTGGACGCAGGACCGGCCAAGCTCCAGCAAGGTGCGGCCGGACTGCAAAAGCGGCGTCAGATCATATTCGCCTTCGGAATAGAACCGGCCCGCCTTTGCGCGTCTGTCCCCCGGCATCACCCGGTAGGCCCCGACGACATGATCCAGCCCGGCAGGGTCGCGGCGGGTGTCGACCAGCACGAGATGGTCGAAATGCACGTCAAAGGCATCCCGTTCCAGCCGGGCCTGATGATCGACCAGCGGGCCATCACCGCCAAGTTCGTCTACGAACACCTCATACCGCAGGCGTTGCGCCCCGGCGAGGTCATCGGCCGTATCGGCAAGCCGCAGGCTGTAAGTGGAGGCTTCGGCTGTCATAGGCTACTTTTCAGGCGCTGGCCTTGCTGAATTAGCGGTGGTCCCGCAACAAAGCAACCGTTTCGCCCGATATCAATTCCTAAGCGCACTTGCAGGTTGAATTTTCTGCGTTACCTGCGCCTATCAGGTTACAGGCCATACATGAGGCACCAGATTTATGCGATTGCTGTCGATCACCACTTTTCCCGCATGTTCGAAGTTGACCGTCACCCGCGCACCGATCACCGACTGGACCTGACCCAGACCCCAGTCCGCCTTGTCCGGGTGACGCACCAGCATTCCCGGTTCCAGATATCCCGACATAATTAATCCGATCAAAGGTTTACAAGATGCCTGACCGACCCGACGTTGCCGCCCTGATCGCCTCGCGCATTTGTCATGACCTTATCAGCCCGATCGGCGCCATCGGCAATGGGGTTGAGCTTTTGGGCATGGACCCGCGACTGCAAAGTCCCGAAATGACCCTGCTGTCGGAAAGCGTGGCCAATGCGACGGCGCGGATTCGGTTCTTTCGCATCTGTTTTGGCGCGGCGGGTCCCGACCAGCGGATTGCCCGGTCCGAGGTGATTTCTGTCCTGACAGATCTCTCGCGCGGCGGTCGGGTCAGTTACGCCTGGACCAGCCCGGCTGACCTGTCCCGCCGTGAGGTGCGGTTGGTGTTCCTGCTTTTGCAGTGCATGGAAACCGCGTTGGCCTATGGTGGCAAGGTCGGGGTCACCCACGACGAGGCAGGATGGACGATCCTGGCCGAGGCGCCCCGGCTGAAGATCGACCCCGCCCTGTGGGAGGTGCTGACCGATGCGCGCGCAGCGGTGGACATCGCCGCGGGACAGGTGCATTTCGCGCTGGTGCCGGAAGAACTGGCGCGGCAGGGGCGCAAGCTGGTGACCGAGGTCGGGGTCGCTTCGATCCGGCTTAGGGTCTGATGGTCCCGTCGCCGGTCACCAGATACTTGAAGCTGGTCAACTGATCCGCCCCCACCGGCCCGCGCGCATGCAGCTTGCCGGTGGCAATGCCGATCTCGCCGCCCATGCCGAACTCGCCCCCATCGGCGAATTGCGTGCTGGCGTTGCGCATCAGGATGGCGCTGTCCAGCCGTTCAAAGAACCGCGCGGCAGTGGCGTCGTTTTCGGTCAGGATGCTTTCGGTGTGGTTCGAGCCATATTTGCGGATATGCGCAATCGCCTCATCCACCCCGTCGACCAGTTTGGCCGCGATGATCATGTCCAGAAACTCGCGCCCGAAATCATCGGGTTGGGCTTTCACTGTGCCGGGGATCTTAAGCAATTCGCCTTCGGTGCGGACTTCGACACCCGCTTTAAGCAAATCCTCGATCAAGACCGCGCCATGCTTGGTGTAGAACTGCCAGTCGATCAGCAGGCATTCGGCGGACCCGCAAACCCCGGTGCGGCGGGTCTTGGAATTCAGGACCACCCGGCGGGCCTTTTCCAGATCGGCGTCGCGGTCGGCGTAGACGTGGCAAATGCCCTCCAGATGGGCAAAGACCGGCACCCGGGCCTCGCGCTGGACTAGGCCAACCAGACCCTTGCCGCCACGCGGCACGATCACATCAATATAGTCGGTTGCCTGCAACATGGCGGTGACCATCTCGCGGTCGCGGGTGGGGATGAACTGGATCGCGGTTTCGGGCAGACCGGCGGCGCGCAGGCCTTCGACCATGCAGGAATGGATGACCTCGGATGTCTCGAAACTTTCGCTGCCGCCGCGCAGGATCACCGCATTGCCGGATTTCAGGCACAGCGCCCCGGCGTCGGCGGTAACATTGGGCCGGGATTCGTAGATCACCCCGATGACGCCCAAAGGTGTTGCAACCCGCTGGATATGCAGCCCGTTCGGCCGGTCCCATTCGGCAAGGATGCGCCCCACCGGGTCCTTCTGCTCGGCAATCTGGCGCAAGGCATCGACGATGCCGCGCAGGCGGTGTTCGTCCAGCCGCAGCCGGTCCAGCATGGCGGGCGTCAGGCCTTTCTGCACGCCTGCGTCAAGGTCCAGCGTGTTTGCATCAAGGATGGCGTCGCGCCGCTGCCAGATCGCCTCGGCCGCCGAGATCAGTGCCGCCGACTTCCGCTCGGACGAGGCGCAGGCCAGTTCGGCCGCAGCCGCGCGGGCCTTTTGGCCGATGTCTCGCATCAGGTCGGTGAATTGGCCGTCCATTGCTTTTCCCTTCCGTCCGGGCACCGGAGTTTTTTAAAACTCCGCGCCGGAAATTTCAAAATTTCCGGTCCGATTTCTTCAAAGAAATCGGAGCCTCACACCACCATGTCATCCCGATGCACCAGCGCCGCGCGGCCTTCATACCCAAGGATCGCCGCAATCTCACCCGACCGGTGCCCGGCAATCTTGCGCGCTTCGGCACTGGTATAGCGCACCAACCCTTTGCCCAGCACCACGCCTTCGGGCGACAGGATCGCCACCGGCTCGCCCCGCCCGAAGCTGCCGGTGACCTTTGTCACCCCCGCAGGCAGCAGGCTTTTGCCCGCACTCAGCGCGGTCACTGCGCCTGCGTCCAGCAGCAACTCGCCCTTGGGCTTCATCGCATTGATCCAGCGCTTGCGCGCCACTTGCGGATCGGCAGCCGGGACAAACCAGGTCCGCGCCGCGCCATTGGCCAGCGCCAGCAGCGGCTGCAAGACCGAGCCTTCCATGATCGCCATCGCACAGCCCCCCGCAACAGCGGTCTTGGCTGCCAGAAGTTTGGTTTTCATCCCGCCCTTCGACATGCCACTGATCGGATCGCCTGCCATCGCCTCGATCTCGGGCGTGATGACCTCCACCACGTCAAAGCGGGTGGCGCTGGCGTCTTCCTTGGGGTTGGCGGTGTAGAAGCCGTCAACGTCAGACAAAAGCACCAACTGGTCCGCCCCCGCCGTCACCGCAATCTGCGCGGCCAGCCGGTCGTTGTCGCCAAAGCGGATCTCATCCGTGGCCACGGTGTCGTTTTCGTTGACGATCGGCACGACGCCAAATCCGAGCAATGTCTCCATCGTGGCGCGGGAGTTCAGATAGCGGCGGCGGTTTTCGGTATCCTCCAGCGTCACCAGAACCTGCGCCGTGGTGATACCGTGTGGGGCCAGCACTTCTTCATAAGCGCGGGCCAGCCGGATCTGGCCAACCGCCGCCGCCGCCTGACTTTGTTCCAGCGTCAGCACGCCGTCGCCAAGGTTCAACACCTTGCGCCCCAGCGCGATGGACCCAGAGGAGACCAGCACGACATCCGTGCCGCGCGCCTTGGCCGCGACCACATCCAACGCCAGTGCGGCAAGCCAGGACTGTTTCAGCCCGGTCTTTCGATCAACCAGCAGGGCCGAGCCTATCTTGACCACCAGCCGTTTTGCGGTGCGGATATCGGGGGCTAGGGCTGCCATGGGCCGGGCTCCTCGACCGGGCCCTCGCCGTGAATGGTGGCGTATATCTTGCGCAAGGTTTCAGGCAGGCCCTTGCCACTGACGCCCGAGATGACAAAGACCTCGCCGCCGCTGGCCTTTTCCAGGGCGCGGCGGCGGTCACCGATTTCCTTGGCTGTCATCGCGTCGGTCTTGTTCAGCGCCAGAAGCCGGGGCTTGTCGCCAAGGACGTCGGAATAGGCCTCAAGCTCGGTGACGATTGTGCGGTAATCTTTGGTGATCGACGACGAGGTGCCATCAACCAGATGCAACAGCACCTTGCAGCGTTCGACATGGGCCAGGAACTGGGTGCCAAGGCCCCTGCCCTCACTGGCGCCTTCGATCAGGCCGGGGATGTCGGCCATGACGAATTCGTGGCCGTCGATGCCGACGACGCCCAGGTTCGGGACCAGCGTGGTGAACGGGTAATCGGCGATCTTGGGGCGCGCGTTCGACACGGCGGCAAGGAAGGTCGACTTGCCCGCATTGGGCAATCCCACCAGCCCCGCATCGGCGATCAGCTTCAGGCGCAGCCAGATCGTGCGTTCGATCCCATCCTGCCCCGGGTTGGCGCGGGCCGGAGCGCGGTTGGTCGATGATTTGAACCGCAGGTTGCCCCAGCCGCAGTTGCCGCCTTCGGCCAGACAGACGCGCTGGCCGACATGGGTCAGGTCGGCAAGGACGGTTTCCTCGTCCTCGTCCAGAATCTCGGTTCCCAGCGGGACTTTCAGGATGATGTCGTCGCCGGTTTTTCCGGTCTTCTGGCTGCCCATGCCGGGCTGTCCGGACTTTGCAAAGAAATGCTGCTGATAGCGATAGTCGATCAGCGTGTTCAGCCCTTCGACCGCCACCGCCCAGACCGACCCGCCGTGGCCGCCATCGCCGCCATCGGGACCGCCGAATTCGACGAACTTCTCGCGCCGGAACGACACGCAGCCGCCACCGCCGCCACCAGAGCGGATATAGACACGGGCAAGGTCGAGAAATTTCATCGAAAACGCTTTCGGGAAGGATCAGACAGAGCCGATACAGGAACCCGCGCCCTATCTCAAGCGAGCATGGCGGCAAAGGTTGATCCCTTGGCCAACACCTGCAAAAATGAGCGCGTGCCGCGCGAAGTCTTGCAGTCTCGCCTCTGCGCCAAGGCGCAACCGGCTCGGGAGATGCCTCCGGCGGGAGTATTTGTGAAAAGAGCAATGGGATTTGCTCTTTTCACAAATACTCATCTTTTCCGGCGGCGGCCCGGGGCCGCAACTTATCCGAGTTTGCGGATATAGGTCCAAGTTGGTGCGACCAGCCCCCGCGCGACCGAGAAGCTTTCGGCGTCGCCCAGATACTGAAAGCCGGCATTGGTCAGCACTCGAGCGGAACCGGGGTTGTCCTGAAACGCTTCGGCAAACATGGTGCAGTTTTTCTGCGGGTTGGCGTCGACCAGCGCCTGCACCGCCTCGGAGGCGATGCCGTGGTTCCAGAAAGCGGGAGCGACCCAGAAGGCGACCTCGGACTGGCCCCGGTCCATCTTTTTCAGGCTGACCACACCCAGCACCTCGGGCAGGCCGGCGCGGGTGCCATCCATGACCCAGATGTCTTCCTCGCCACCCAGCGACATGGCGCGAGCGCAGAAGGCCTCGGCCACGCCGGGGGGCAGGGGATGCGGGATGCCTTGCGTCGCTTCGGCCACGCGGCGGTCACCGGCGTAAAGCGCGAACAGCCCGGCATCGGACTTTTGCACCGGGCGCAGGGTGAACCGTTCGGTCGGAATTTCGACCGGGGCGGCAATCTTTTCCAGGATCATGGCTTCCCTCCTTTGAAGCGCATGTGGGGATTGCCGGATAATTCGGCAATCGCCCGAATGTTGGGCCCTTTCGCGGTGATCCGGTGGCGTATTTCCACCATCGCACCAAAACGGGAAAGGGGACCGGCCTTTCGGCCGATCCCCCCTTTACAAGTGAATTGTAAAGGTTCGGCTTACTCGGCTGCTACCTTGGCGGGAAGCACGGAGATGAAGGTGCGGCCCTTCAGACCTTTCTTGAAGGTCACATGCCCCTCGACCTTGGCGAAGATCGTGTGATCGGTGCCCATGCCGACGCCTTCGCCCGGGAACCAGGTGGTCCCGCGCTGCCGGCAGATGATGTTGCCGGGAATGGCATGCTGACCGCCAAAGAGCTTGACGCCCAGGCGACGACCGGCGCTGTCGCGACCGTTGCGGGATGAACCGCCTGCTTTCTTGTGTGCCATTTGCGATTACTCCTGAGCAGCAGCGGCTTTGGCAGCGCGCTTCGGTTTCTCGGCGGCATCCGCCTTGGGAGCGGCGGCAGCCTTGGCAGCTTTCGGGGCGGCTTTCGCGGACTTTTCAGCCGGAGCAGCAGCCTTGGCGGTGCCCGGAGCTTCGTGTGCGACGACACGGGCAGCGGCGGTGCCGGTGGCAGCCTTGACGCCCGACTTGTCGGCACCGGTGGTCAGAACGTCGGTCACGCGGACCAGCGTCAGATGCTGGCGGTGGCCCTTGGTGCGCTGGCTGGAATGCTTCCGGCGGCGCTTGACGTAGTGGATGGTCTTTTCGCCCTTGATCTGGTCGATGACCTCGGCCTGAACGGCCGCACCCGCAACCATCGGCACACCGATCGTGGTGCCAACCATCAGGATGTCGTTGAACTGGATCTTTTCGCCAGCGACGGCATCAAGCTTTTCAACGCGCAGCACATCGCCTGCCTGCACCTTGTATTGCTTGCCGCCGGTCTTGAGGACCGCAAACATGGGTCGTCCCTTCTTTTGCTCCGCGTCCTTTGGCCCCCATTTCTGGGCGTTCGGGGGAGTTGCCTCCGCCTTCGGACTGCGCGCCCTTGCGGGCGTCATGAAAAATAAGCCCGGCGAGAGTCGCCCCTCGCCGAGATGCGCGCTTATGCGGCGAAGCGGGGGTGGTGTCAAGCGGGTCCGGTCAGATGTCGGTGCCGATCATCGCCAGCCCGGTCGCGCGGCCAAGATCGTGAAAGACCTCGGTAAAGACCGCGTCGAAAGCGGTGAAAAGGGCCGCGTTCAGCTGGCCCCCGGCCGGGCTTTCCCAAAAGGCGACATAGGTCGAAAGCTCGGCCTCGGTCAGGGGAAAGTAGGCAAGGCCAAGATAGGCCTGCAACCAAGAGGTGGTTTCGGCGCGGATCTGTTCTTCTTGCGCCCAGACCTCGGACATCAAGGCCTCGGGCGGCATGGCAGGGCCATAAGAGCCGGTCTCGTTCATCCCGGTCATGAAGGCCAGATTTCCGGTCAGGCCACCGGCAACGTTCATCTCGATCAGGTCGCTCGCCGCAATCATCTGCGCGATCAGCGCCACCTTGGGGTCGCGCCCGGCCCCTGCAGTATCGGCGGCGACACGTGCCGCCTCCTCCATGGCGATGTCAAGGAAAGCGCGGCGAGCGTCGATCTCAAACCCGACGATACGCTGGCCAAGGTCGCTGGTGAAAAAGGCGGTGATCTCGGTCACGGCTTGCGGATCATCGGCCAAGGCCAGCGCAAAGGCTGCGTCGAACCCGGCGCGCAACTTTGGCACATCGTAGATTGCCGAAACCGCATCGTTCCAGCCCGGCCCCCCGCCCCCGGCCAGCAAATCGGCTTCGATCGAGCCACCATAGGCCAGCCCTTCGTCGCGCAACACATCGAACAACGCGTCGATCTGCAGCGCCTCGGCAAGACTGCTGATCATCGCTTGCTCTGTTTTGACTGCCCCGGACGTCTCAGCAAGGACAGGCAACGGCAGGGCCAGCAGGGCCGCTAGGGCAAGTCGGGGCAAGAGCATGGCGGGTCCTTCGCGATACCGGATTGGCACCAGAGGTAACGGCTTGTCCCCCGCTTGCCAAGTCGGGCGACCCGCAACAGCCCGTGATCGTGGTACACCCATGGATCGCTTTCGGATTGCCCCTTGCGCATCGCGCGTGGCGCGGCTACATCGCCCGACATCGACGACCCCTGAAGCGCGGAGAGGTGGCAGAGTGGTCGAATGCGGCGGTCTCGAAAACCGTTGTCGGTTTGCGCCGACCCAGGGTTCGAATCCCTGTCTCTCCGCCA
>CAIXBE010000197.1 GCA_903917595.1 uncultured Rhodobacterales bacterium | reverse complement strand
TGCCGCGCCTGACGCCCTGACCGCACCCGTGCTTCGCTCATCCCTGCCCCTCCGAAAACTCGACATAGGTGTCAGGTTTGTCGCAAACGCACGTTCCGTCTGGTCCGTTCGCGACATGATCCCGGCGCAAATCTCCTCAGGTGATGACATCCGGGGTGGTGCGGCCGGTATGGGCGGCGATCTCTGCCATGTCATGCGCCGCGCGGATCACCGGGGTCAAAGCCGCCTGCGCGTCAAGGTCCAGCCCGTCGGGTCCCGCCGCATAACGTTCCAGATAGACCCGCAGGGTAGCACCTTCGGTTCCGGTGCCAGACAGCCGGTAGACGATCCGGCTTCCGTCCTGAAACAGCACCCGCACCCCCTGTTTTACACTGACCGACCCGTCAACCGGATCGGTGTAGGCGAAATCATCCGCCGTGCTGACCCGCATGCCGTCGAACTTGCGGCCGCGAAGTGCGGGCAAAGCCTGGCGCAAAGCCTGCATCATCGCTTCGGCTTTGGCGGCGTCAATCGCCTCGAAATCATGACGGCTATAGTAGTTGCGACCGTATTTCGCCCAGTGTTCGGCCAAAATCTCGGCCACCGACTGCTTCCTGACCGCCAGAATGTTCAGCCACAACAGCACCGCCCAAAGCCCGTCCTTTTCGCGGACATGGTCAGAGCCGGTGCCAAAGCTTTCTTCGCCGCAGATCGTGGCCTTGCCAGCGTCCAGCAGGTTGCCGAAAAACTTCCAGCCGGTCGGGGTTTCATACTTCCCGATCCCAAGCGCATCGGCCACCCGGTCGGCAGCGGCAGAGGTCGGCATCGACCGCGCGATACCCTTCAGCCCGGCCTTGTAGCCGGGCGCCAGATGCGCGTTGGCCGCAAGCACCGCAAGGCTGTCCGAGGGCGAGACATAGATCCCGGCCCCGACCACCATGTTGCGGTCGCCGTCGCCGTCTGATGCCGCGCCAAAGTCGGGGGCCGCGTCGGCAAACATCTCGTCCATCAGGGCCTGGGCCCAGGTCGGGTTCGGGTCTGGATGCATGCCGCCGAAATCAGGCAGCGGGACCTTGTTGACCACGGTGCCCGGGGCTGCCCCTAGCCGGTTTTCCAGAATCTCCGTGGCATAGGGACCGGTGACGGCGCACATCCCGTCCATCCGCATCCGGAAACCGCCTGCAAACATCGCGCGGATTGCGGCAAAGTCGAACAGGCTTTCCATCAGCGCGGCATAGTCCGCGACCGGATCCACGACATCGACGATCATCCCGCCAAGGTCCTGCCGGCCAATGCGCGTCAGGTCCACATCCTGCGCCTCAAGGATTCGGTATTCGCTGATTTCCAGCGTGCGCTGATACATCGCCTCTGTCTTGGCTTCGGGGGCCGGACCGCCGTTGGCCATGTTGAATTTGACGCCCCAGTCTTCATGCGGGCCACCCGGGTTGTGGCTGGCCGACATGATGATGCCGCCATCGGTCTTGTTCAGCCGGATCAGGTGGCTGGCAGCCGGAGTGGACAGGATCGCCCCCTGCCCCACGATCACCCGCCCTGCCCCATTGGCCGCCGCCATCCGCAGGATCACTTGTGCGGCCCGGTCGTTGAAATAGCGCCCGTCGCCGCCCAGGACAAAGGTCTTGCCCTTGCCGTTCTCATCGCGGCAACCGATTACGTCAAAGATCGACTGGATGAAATTCTCCAGATAATGCCGCCCCATGAAGACCGGCGTTTTCTTGCGCAAACCAGAGGTGCCGGGTTTTTGCCCTGCGATGGGCTGGGTGGCAACGGCGGTGACATGTTGGGTCATGGTTCAACTCCCTTGGGCTTGCCGGTCACGGACCGGAACAATAGCACGGATTGCGCCGGGGCATGGGCGATTGCGGCGGCGGGCTGACCTTCTTCGGGCAGATCAGGCTGGGTGGTGTCCAGCACCAACTGCCAACCCGGGGCGGTGTCGGGAAGATGCAGCGCGGTGGCGGGGCCGGTGTTGAAAACGGCAAAGATCGCTTCGGGCGACGGATCATGCCCCTCGGCCGCCATGCGCAATTCGACACAAAGGCAGCGGAAGGCGGGGTCATGCCAATCCTCATGTAGGGGCACCGTGCCGTTTGCCCGGCGCCAGATCACATCGGGCACACCGTCCGACGGGCGCGGGCGGGCATGCAGGAAACGGCACTGGCGCAGGACCGGCAACGCCCGGCGCAGGGCCGACAGCCGGGTTACAAAGCGCAGGAAATCGGCATCAAGGTTGGACCAGTCGATCCACGAGGTCGCGTTGTCCTGGGCATAGGCGTTGTTGTTGCCGCCTTGAGAGTGGCCGATCTCGTCGCCAGCCAGCAACATCGGCACGCCTTGTGACAGCAAAAGCGTCGCCATCAGGTTGCGCTTGCGCAGCGCGCGCGCGGCATTGGTCACCGGGTCCGCAGTCGGGCCTTCGACCCCAAGATTGTCCGAGTGGTTTTCATGATGCCCATCGCGGTTGTCTTCGCCATTCGCGAAGTTGCGCTTGATGGTAAAGCTGACCAGATCCTGCAGGGTAAAGCCGTCGTGGCTGGTGACAAAATTCACCGAAGACGTCGCCGCCCGTCCCGAATGGTCAAAGCGTTCGGCACTGCCCAACAGCCGGGCGGCAAGGTCGCGGGTCAGCCCTGCGTCACCCTTCCAGAACCGCCGGACGCCGTCGCGATACTTGTCGTTCCATTCCAGAAATGGATGCGGATAGGCCCCCAGCTGATAGCCGCCGGGGCCGATGTCCCATGGCTCGGCAATCAGCTTGACGCGGGACAGGACCGGGTCCTGCCGGATCGCGTCGAAAAAGCCGCCACTGGGATCAAAGCCATGCGGTTCACGCCCCAGGACGGTCGCAAGATCAAAGCGGAAACCGTCGACATGGGCCGCCTCGACCCAATAGCGCAAACTGTCCATCACCATGCGCAACACCATGGGTTGGGTCAGGTTCAGCGTGTTGCCGGTGCCCGCATCATTGGCATAGGTCCGCCCGCCCCCCGACAGCCGGTAGTAGCTGGCGTTGTCCAGCCCCCGGAAGGACAGAGTCGGACCCCATTCGTCACCCTCGGCGGTGTGGTTATAGACCACGTCGAGGATCACCTCGATCCCCGCCACATGCAGACGGCGGACCATGGTCTGAAACTCGTGCAAGGCGGTTTGCGACATAAAGCGCGCTTCGGGGGCGAAGAACCCAAGCGTATTATAGCCCCAATGGTTGCGCAGGCCCTTCAGCACCAGAAAGCGGTCATCAACGAAGGCCTGCACCGGCAAAAGTTCAATCGCGGTGACGCCAAGCTGATGATAATGCGCGATCATCGCATCCGACGACAGGCCCAGATAGGTGCCCCGCTGGCCCTTTTCGACACCGGGATGGAGTGCTGTCAGCGATTTGACATGCGCCTCATAGATCAGGCTTTCGGCGCGCGGGATTCGCGGCGGCGCATCATCGCCCCAGTCAAAGGACGGGTCGGTCACCACCGCTTTTGGCACGGCAAAGGCACTGTCACGGGTATCGAAACTGAGGTCCCCGCGAGAGCTGCCGATCTTGTAGCCCATCACCGCGTCCGACCATTTCAGCCGGCCTTCCAGCGCGCGGGCATAGGGGTCCAGCAGCAGCTTGTTGGGGTTGAACCGGTGGCCCTGCTCCGGCGCATAGGGCCCATGCGCGCGAAAGCCGTAAACGGTGCCAGCGGTCAGGCCGCCAACATGGATGTGCCAGACATCGCCATCCCGGTCCAGCATCGGCAGGCGGGCGATTTCCTTGCGACCGTCCGGGGAAAACAGGCACAGCTCGATCCGTTCGGCATGGGCCGAGAAGACGGCAAAGTTGACCCCGTCGCCGGTCAGACTTGCGCCCATCGGCCAGGGCTGGCCGGCGGCGGTCGCGTGACCCGACAGCCGCGCGGGCAAGGAAACGGCTTGCGCTGTCACGCGATCAGCCCATCGTAAAGCCCGGCATAGGCAGCAGCTGAGGTCTCCCAGCCCACCGGATGCGTCATGGCATTGGCGCGGACTTTCGCCCACAGCTTGGGTTGGCGGTAGAGGTCCAGCAGCTTTGCCAAAGCCTGCCGCAGCGCCATCGCGTCGACCGGGTGAAAGGTCACCCCGTTGGCGGCGTTGGTGGCCAGCGTCGCGGGCGAGACCCCGATAACCGTATCGGCAAGACCGCCGACCAGCGACACCACCGGCAAGGTGCCATAGCGCAAGCCATACATCTGGGTCAGACCGCAAGGTTCGAACCGACTGGGCACCAGCACCGCGTCGGCCCCGGCGAACAGCCGATGGCTCAGAGCCTCGTCATAGCCGATCTTTACCGCGACCCGGCCCGGGAACCTCGCGGCAAGGGCGCGCATCGCCCCCTCCATGGCAGGATCACCCGAGCCAAGCACTATCAACCCGCCACCCCCAGCCACAAGGTCGGGAACAACGGCGGGAAGAAGGTCGATCCCCTTTTGGTCGGTCAACCGGCTGACGACGATGGCCAGCGGCCCCGGCACCTCCAGCGCGAATTCCTCGAACAACCGCGCGCGCGCCACCGCCTTGCCCGCCACTGCCCTTGCCCCAAAGGGCGGATCCTCGGCCCCCGGGTCCCAGACCCCGGTATCGACCCCGTTCAGGATGCCCGTCACCACCGCCCCGCGTGCAGCGATGACGCCTTGCAGGCCCATTCCAAACTCTGGCCGCATCAGTTCCGCCGCATAGCTGGGGGAAACCGTGGTGATCCGGTCCGCAGTCACCAGACCGGCCTTCAGACTGGAGATGCCGCCGAAATACTCCAGCGCCTCGGAGTGAAACGCATGGCCGGGCAGCCGCAGCACTCCCAGCATCTGCGCCGGAGCCCAGCCCTGAAAGGCGATGTTGTGGATGGTCAGGACCGATTTGACCCCGCCATTGCCGTGATAGGCAAGATATGCCGGGGCGAAACCCGCTTGCCAGTCATGCGCATGCAGCACGTCCGGCTTCCAACCCGCCAGCCCCTCGCGGGCGACCAGACCTTCCCGTGCAATCCGGGCGGCGACCCATGACAGGGCGGCAAAGCGGATGGCATTGTCGGGATGTTCCCCTTTGTTCGAGGAATAGGGCCCGCCCTCACGGTCATAAAGGTGGGGTGCGTCCAACAGGAGCAGCGACACGCCAGCCACCTCGCCCGCCAGCACCCGACCCTTGCCGCCCCACAGGTCAGGCTCCTCGAACACCACCGGCCAGGATTTCGCTTGCGCCGCGAGGTCCCGATACGCCGGGATCAGCACCCGCATGTCCCAGCCCACAGCGCCAAGTGCCGCTGGCAGGGCCCCCACGACATCCGCCAGCCCGCCGGTCTTCACCAGCGGCACACATTCCGACGCCACCGACAAAACCCGGCCACCCATGTCGCATTTCTCCCCGATTTGCTCTTTTCAAAAATACTCCACGGGGGTCCGGGGGTGTGAAACCCCCGGCCGTTCCGCAGAAATGCCGCCTCAGGACAGGGCCTTCGCCCGTGCGTTGATCATGTCCTGCGTGATCAGGACAATGCCCGCGTCCGTCCGGCGGAACCACTTGGCATCTTCCTCTGGGTCCTGACCCACGACCAGATTTTCGGGAATGATCACCCCCCGGTCGATGACGCAATTCTTCAGCTCGGCCTTGTGGTTGACGATCACCTGCGGCAGCGCCACCACATATTCCAGTTTGGAGAAACTGTGAGTCCGGACACCGGTGAACAGAAGCGAATTGCTGACCTCCGAGCCCGAGACGATGCAATCGCCCGACACCAGCGACGACACGGCCATGCCGCGCCGTCCGTCCTCGTTGTGGATGAACTTGGCAGGCGGCAGAATCTCAGCATAGGTCCAGATCGGCCACGAGCTGTCGTAGATGTCCAGCTTGGGGATGAAATCCGTCAGGTCGATATTGGCTTGCCAGAAGGCGTCGATCGTGCCGACATCGCGCCAGTAGGGTTCTTTTTCAAGGCCCGAGGTCACGCAACTGTCGGCAAACTTGTGCGCAACCGCCTTGCCGTTCTTCACCACATACGGGATCAGGTCAAAGCCGAAGTCGTGGGTGGAATTGTCGTCGGCCATGTCCGACAGCAACAGATTGCGCAGGAAGGCCCAGTCAAAGACATAAATTCCCATGCTGGCCAGCGCATGATCGGGATCGCCCGGAATGGCCGGCGGGTCCTTGGGCTTTTCCAGAAAATCGGTGATCCGCATCGCCTTGTCGACATGCATGACGCCAAAGGCCGTGGCTTCCATCCGGGGCACGGTCAGGCAACCGATGGTGACATCCGCGCCCGCATCGACGTGCTGACGCAGCATCAGTTCGTAGTCCATCTTGTAGATGTGGTCGCCTGCCAGGATCACCACATACTTGATGCCGTAGCTGTCGATGATGTCGATGTTCTGCGCCACGGCGTCAGCGGTGCCGCGATACCAGTTGACCTCGTCCATCCGCTGGCTGGCGGGCAGCACGTCCAGATATTCGTTGCGTTCCGCCCGAAAGAACCCCCAGCCGCGCTGGATGTGGCGGATCAGGGAGTGCGCCTTGTATTGCGTCGCCACCGCCATCTTGCGGATGCCCGAGTTCAGCGCATTCGACAGCGCAAAGTCGATGATGCGGGTCTTGCCGCCAAAATAGACCGCTGGCTTGGCGCGCCGGTCGGTCAGTTCTTTCAGGCGGCTGCCGCGTCCCCCGGCAAGGACAAAGGCCATGGCCTGACTGGACAGGCGCTGGTTCGGTCTTGGTTGCATCGACGTCCCTCCCCTAAAGCGGCTTTGCCGCCGGTAATCAATCCTGTTGCAGATAGATGGCACTTAGCGGCGGCAGGTTGACAAGCGCCGATTGGACTTGCCCGTGCCACGGCGTCTTTTCTGTCGTGACGCCGCCCATATTGCCCCGGTTGCCGCCGCCATAAGCCTCGGCGTCGGTATTCAGGATCTCGCGCCAGAGGCCCTTGTCCGGCAGGCCCAGTCGGTAGTGCCGCTGGACCGGAGTCATGTTGATCACCGCGACAACCGGCTTGTCGCCCGCGCGGCCTTTGCGGACCCAGGCGAAAACCCCGGCCTCGGCATCATTCCATTCCAGCCAGTCGAACCCTTCGGGGCGGCAGTCATTCACATGCAAGGCCGCAGTATCGCGGTAGACCCGGTTCAGGTCGCGGACCAGACGTTGGACGCCCTTATGTTCTGCAATATCAAGCTGATGCCAGTCAAGGCTTTGGTCATGGTTCCACTCCGCCCCTTGGGCAAACTCCTGACCCATGAACAAAAGCTTCTTGCCCGGATGCGCCCACATGAAGCCGTAATAGGCGCGAAGGTTGGCGAATTTTTCCCACGCGTTGCCGGGCATCTTTGACAGCATGCTGCCTTTGCCATGCACGACCTCGTCATGGCTGATCGGCAGGATATAATTTTCGCTGAAGGCATAGGTCAGGCCAAGGGTCATCAGGTTGTGGTGATGCTTGCGGTAGATCGGGTCGTGTTCGATGTAGCGCAGCGTGTCGTTCATCCAGCCCATGTTCCACTTGAAGCCAAAGCCAAGTCCGCCGTGGTCCACCGGATGGCTGACACCGGGAAACGCGGTCGATTCCTCGGCGATGGTCATAATCCCCGGGACCTCACCATAGGCCGTGATGTTGGTCTCTTGCAGGACCGCAATCGCCTCATAATTCTCGCGCCCACCGTCCTTGTTCGGGACCCACTCGCCATGTTTGCGGCTGTAGTCGCGGTAGAGCATGCTGGCCACCGCATCGACACGAAGACCGTCGATGTGATATTCTTCCAACCAATACAGTGCGTTGGATACAAGGTAGTTCTTCACCTCGGTCCGGCCATAGTTGTAGATCAGGGTGTTCCAGTCCTGATGGAACCCCTCGCGCGGATCGGCGTGTTCGTACAGGGGCGTGCCGTCGAACCCGCCCAAGCCATGGGCATCGCTGGGAAAATGGCCCGGAACCCAATCAAGAATGACCCCAAGCCCCTTGCGGTGCGCGGCATCGACAAGGGCGCGAAATTCGGTTGGGGTGCCGTGCCGGATGGTAGGGGCGAAAAGCCCAACCGGCTGGTAACCCCAAGATCCGTCGAAAGGATATTCGCTGACCGGCATGCATTCGATATGGGTAAAGCCCATGTCAGCGGCATAATCGACCAGTTGTTCGGCCAATTCCTTATAGCTGAGCATCCGATTGCCCGGAGCGCGCCTCCATGACCCCAGATGCACCTCATAGACCGAGATTGCGGCGTCCAGGTTATGCCGCGCCGCGCGACCTTTCATCCAGTCGTCGTCCTGCCAGTCGCCGCGAATTTCCCTTACCACGCTTGCATTTGCGGGCGGATGTTCAGAGCCGAAACCAACCGGATCGGCCTTCAGCGGCAGGACCTGACCGCCCGGCCCCTTGATCTCGTATTTGTAGGTCGTCCCAGCGCTCAAACCCGGCAGGAACAATTCCCACACGCCGGTCGATCCGCGCCTGCGCATCGGCGCCCGGCGACCGTCCCAGACGTTGAAATCGCCGACCACCGACACCCGTTCGGCATTCGGAGCCCAAACCGCGAAATTGATGCCAGAGACCCCGTCATGCGTGACCGGATGCGCGCCCAGCACCTGCCAGAGGCGTCGGTGCGTGCCTTCGCCCAGCAGGTATTCGTCCATCTCGCCCAGCACCGGTCCAAAGCGATAGGGATCATCAAATTCCCAAGCGTTGCCATGACCTTCTGCGCGGAGCATGTAGTTGGCTTTCCGAGCCATTTGATGGGTGAAAAGCCCCGGAATACCCGGATAGGCGACCGCCTCGACCTCGGTCTTGCCCGTCCGCACCCACAGTTGTTCCGCACCCGGCACAAAGGCCACGATCTCCCAGCCCTTGGCGCGCTTGTGCGGCCCCAGGACGGCAAAGGGGTCACCATGCCAGCCGCCGGCAATCGCCTCGGCTGCGGCTTTGTCCAGTGTTGTCGCGGCCATTCGTCCCTCCCAAGTTGCGTCAGAGCGCCGATGTCGTCTGCCAAACTTCGTTCATGTAGCTGCGGATCGTGCGGTCGCTGGAAAAGAACCCGCTGCGGGCCGTGTTCAGGGCGGCCATGGTCAGCCAGCGGTTGCGGTCAGCGTATGCTGCTTCCGCCGCCCATTGCGCAGCATGGTAAGCATCAAAATCCGCTGCGACGAGGAAATAGTCGTGGTGCCAGACCCGGTGGACAAGCCCGTGATAGCGCCCCGGTTCATCGGGTGAGAATGTGCCCTCGACGATCATCTGCAGCACGTCCTGCAGCGGCTGGCTGGCCTCGATCGCCTTTTTCGCGTGGTCAGGGTCTTCGCGACGCTTGGCGACCTCGGCTGCAGTCAGGCCGAAGAGGAAGAAGTTTTCAGCCCCAACCTCTTGCAAAATCTCGACATTCGCGCCGTCCAGGGTGCCGATGGTCACGGCCCCGTTCATCATGAATTTCATGTTGCCGGTTCCCGACGCCTCTTTCCCGGCGGTGGAAATCTGTTCGGAAAGGTCGGTTGCCGGGATCAGCCGTTCGGCCATGGTCACGTTGTAATTCGCTGGATAGATAACCTTCAGCAGGTCTTTGGTCACCGGGTCACTGTTAACAACCTGCGCCACATCGTTGATAAGACGGATTATTTCCTTGGCGACTGCATAGCCGGGCGCGGCCTTGCCACCGAATATCCTGACCCGTGGCACCCAAGGCCCCTTTGGGTTGGCGCGCAAGCGGTGCCAATGGGCGATGGTTTCCAGAATGTTCAAAAGCTGGCGTTTGTATTCGTGAATCCGTTTGATCTGCACATCAAAGAGGGCGTCGGGCGACACCTCGATCCCCATTTCGCGCCCGATCCAGTTTGACACCGCCACCTTGTTGGTGCGTTTTGCCGCCGCAAAGGCATCGCGGAAGCCAGAGTCGGTCACATGCGGCTCAATCCCTTTCAGCAGGTCAAGATCGGCCTCCCAACCTGCGCCGATCGTGTCGGTGATCAGGTTGGACAGCGGGTGATTGGCCATCCGCAGCCAGCGCCGTGGGGTTACACCGTTGGTCTGGTTGATGATCCGCCCGGGATGCAGCGCGTTGAGTTCGGGGAACAGGTTTTGCTTGACCAGATCGGTGTGCAACGCCGACACGCCGTTGACCTTGTGGCTCATGATGAAGGCAAGTTCGCCCATCCGCACTTCTTGGTGCTTGACGATGCCCACATAATGCGGCCGGTTCGGATAGGCGCGACGGTGCCAGCTGTCGATGCGTTCGACAATCTGCATATGGCGCGGCAAAACGTTTCCAAACATGAAAGTCGCCCACTTTTCAAGGGCTTCTGGCAACAAAGTGTGGTTGGTATAGCCAAGGCAAGCGCGGGCAACCGTCAGCGCCTCATCGAACGGCAGGCCGTGGTCGTCCGACAAAAGCCGGATCAGTTCCGGACCGGCAATCGCCGGATGGGTGTCGTTCATCTGGATCGCGACATGGTTCGGCAGCGCGCGCAGGTCGGAATGGCTGGCCAGATAGCGGCGCAGAATGTCCTGCAAGGCGGCCGATGTCAGGAAAAACTCCTGCTTCAGGCGCAGTTCCTTGCCCTGATAGGTGGTGTCGTCGGGGTACAGAACACGGCTTAGAGTCCGCGCCAGCGTCTCGGGTTCGGCAGCCGCCGTGTAGTCGCCCCGGTTAAAGCGTTCGAGGTCGAAATTCGTTGTCCCCTTCGCCCCCCAAAGGCGCAGGGTGTTGGCCCATTTGCCCTGCCAGCCGACCACAGGCGTGTCAAAAGCCTGGGCGGTCACGGTTTCGCCAGGCACCCAACGCTCACGCCCGTCACGGGCCTCGACTGTTCCTTTAAAGCCAATGGTGTAGGCGCTTTCAGGGCGGGCAAATTCCCACGGATGGGCTTGGGCCAGCCAGTTTTCCGGCGTCTCGATCTGGCGACCGGCGTCGAAATGCTGGCGGAAAAGCCCGTGTTCATAGCGGATGCCGTAGCCGTAGGCCGGGCAACTCAGCGTCGCCATCGATTCCATGAAGCAGGCCGCAAGCCGCCCAAGACCGCCATTTCCAAGCGCGGCGTCAGGCTCGTCGTCGATCACCGCGCGCAGGTCCTGTCCGAATGCGGCCATCGCTTCGGTCGCCATCTCGTAGAGGCCAAGATTGATCGTCGCATCCTCAAGTATTCGACCGATCAGGAACTCCATCGACAGATAGTAGACACGCTTGTGATCCTCGGCCCAGGTCCGTTTGGTTGACGCAAACCACGGCTCTACGATCCGGTCGCGTATCGCGTGGCTAAGCGCCATGCGCCAGTCATGGATGCTGGCGTGCGGCGCATCCTTGCCGACGGTAAAGGTGAGGTGCCGTTGGATATCAACCTGCAGAAGGTTCGGGGTAAGGCTCAGATCGGTCACGGTCTTGTCCAGCAAGGAAATCTCCTGATGAGCCTAAGCGCGCGCGCGCCGTAGGTCGAGTGTGTCCGGGCGATTGCCGCGTCTATTGTTCCTGTTACCGCAAACATCCGATTTGTCCAGTGGCCTTTCAAAACGCTTTGGGATGCATATATGTTGGCAAGCCCGCGTCGTTCGGACGCAAGACCTGCAACAGGGCTTGACGCCGCGCCCTACTCGGCGCGCAATGGCGGAAAGAGGATGCCATGACACGACTTTCTGTTCCCGACATGAGCTGCGGCCATTGCAAGGCCAGCGTAGAGGCTGCCCTTGCCAGCGTCCCAGGCACCGGGGCCGTCCGCGTCGACCTTGCCAGCCGCACGGTCGAAGTTGACGGGGCCGCAGCGATTCCAGCCCTGTTGTCGGCGCTGGATGCGGCGGGCTATCCGGCCAGCGCTGCAGGCTGACGCCACTTTCAGGGTCAGGAATTCCAGTTTCGGCCGCATGGACTGTTGCAGATGTCGCACAATCACGCCATATCGCCGGAAATCGCGTTTTGGGGGGCTTGAAGCCACATCCCCGGCGCGCAAAATGCCATCAAGGCAAAAGAACAAGAGCCAGCGATACGGAGCAGCACCATGGCCAAAGACGCACCCCAACCGCAACAAGGCGGCACGACCAGCCAACCCCAGCAGCAGCAAGGCCAGACTTCGGGCACCAGCCAGCAGCAGGGCTCCCAGCCGATCTTTCGCGACTGGGCAGCGATCTGATCAAGGCCTGACCGGTTGACAGGACCGCCCGGACTGCGGCAAGCCTTTGGCTGTCCCCTTTCCAAGGCAGCAGGCCCGTGTCCGACCCGGTCTCAACCATCCCTAATCTTGGGCCTGCATCCGAACTGGCCTTTGCCAAGGCCGGTATTACGACTGCCAATGAACTGCGCGCCCTTGGTCCGGATGAGGCGTATCGCCGCTTGCTTGGGTCCGGCACCCGGCCGCATTTCATCGGCTATTACGTGCTGGTGATGGGGTTGCAGGGCCGACCCTGGAACGACTGCAAGGGCGACGAGAAAAAGGCCCTGCGCCTGCGGTTCGATGCGCTATGCGCCGGGTTCAACCGCAGCGACACCAAGCGCAACGCTGATATCGAGACGATGCTCAGCTATCTTGGCGTGGTGGAACGCAGCTGAGCCCTTTGGTCTGGCTGGAAAATGGTGCCCCCAGAGAG
>CAIXBE010000196.1 GCA_903917595.1 uncultured Rhodobacterales bacterium | reverse complement strand
TTTCGTTCACGATGGCACAACCCGTCCTATCTGGGCTTCACAGCGCCTCGAAGAGCTTTTGGAAGAACCGCAACCTGCGGCCTTCCAGCTCCCGACCCGCTTTGTCGTCTTGCTACGCACGTTGATGGACCTTCGCGAAGCGGAGGACGGCGATCGTGATCGCAGTAAAGCACTCGCTGCACTGAATGAACCGCTTATGAGGGAGGGGTATGAATCCTACTATGACGAAGACCAGACGCTGCAGGTCCGCCACATCGGCAGCAAGACAGTGTCCAAGGCAACCAATCCCCATCGTCCCCTGACCCCGAAGGAGACGGAGCGTAAGAGGCAGCTGAACGCCTATCTCGACGAAGGCAGTGAAGATGAGTTGATCGAAGAAATCTTGCTGCCCTTGTTTAGGCAGCTTGGCTTTCACCGGCTTACGGCAGCGGGTCACGGGGACAAAGCCTTGGAATATGGGAAGGACATTTGGATGCGCTTTGTCCTGCCCACCCAGCACGTCCTCTACTTTGGCATTCAGGCAAAGAAAGGAAAGCTCGACTCTGCCGGAATGACAAAGGGATCGAATGCCAACATCGCCGAGATCTACCAGCAGGCCTTGATGATGCTGGGCCATGAAATTTTCGACCCTGAAACGAGTAAGAAGGCCCTCGTCGACCATGCCATTATCGTTGCTGGCGGAGCCATTACCAAACAAGCGCGCAATTGGCTGGGCGGAAAACTCGACGCGTCAAAGCGAAGCCAAATAATGTTTATGGACCGCGAAGACATCCTGAATCTGTACGTTACCTACAATATCCCCCTGCCAGTGACCGCCCTGCCCAAGCTTGACATGTTGCCAGACGAAATTCCGTTTTGACTTGTCAGCACGGCGTCGATCTGATTTTGACTGCCCCCCCTGGCATGGTTCCTCCCCGGCACGGTTTGTATGCGGGGGGGCGCAGCGCGGCATTTCACTAGCGACTGGCTTTTTCACCGGGGAATCCAGGTGGAAGCCACTTGGTAGAATTTTTTCAGGTAAAGGGAAAGATATCAGTGGCTTAGAGAATCACGATCTGGCCGTGCTGGATTCTTTCGTGGAAGCCACGGAATCCAGTTTGTGGAAGCCACCTCGCAGGAAGCCAACCAGCGGGAGCGACCTCCTGACACGGTCCCGCTTAGCCTGCAAAATCATGTTCGCGAGCAATCCGAATAGAAATCATACCGGCTATTCTGCCGCTACGACTGCCTCCGTCGATTGATAAACTTCCAACTGGCGGACAACGTCTACAAGTTTCGTTTGCGGCGGGACAAGATCGAGAGCCCGCATCATGTCGTCTATCCAGTCGCCCGTTGAGAGCTGAATTGTTGTCGGAGACGAAGTATATGTCCACAGATCGTTTTTCTCGCCGAGTTCCGAGAAAAGCTCCTCAATCGTGCCGCCTGGCTTATAGAAGGTGGTAGGGCTTCCCACACCTGGAGAAAACAGACACCAAACAAAGCGGGCACCATCCTCTGTCTTTCCAACCGGCATGTAAGCAAGCCAAGTAGGGGCGCTTCCCTGCATCATACTGCGAACGCCGAAAGCTATGGCATCTTCGCCGTTTTCCATTAGCTGCGAGCCTTCAACGAACTCATTAAAGGCAGAAAGTGCAACAGCGAAACCGTCGACACTGCTCCTTCGCTGGAGATGATAGTAACGGTTGACGCATCCGTTCAGGATCATTGACTGGGTGAAGCCGTAGTTCTCGCGGATTTGGTAGGAATAATCGGCATACTCGATACCAAGGAATCCGACTGCGTCAACATCATCCGCCATGTACATTTCGTCGCGGTCAGGAGCTAGGAGCTTCGGTAATTCTGCAGGAACTATGTAGATCTGGTCGGCGACGGCGATCAAACGGGCGATCCCAAGGACCGCAGCGCGATATGCATCTTGCACCAGGCCCGCGTCATAATCTCCCTCAGGAACGGAAAGGTAAGGTGCATGGAAGCCAAGCCTTGCGCCCTTTTCTAGAGAACGCGAAGGTTTCTGATTGGGCAGCGGCTCGCCTGCACTAACCGGGTTGGGGTCTTTTGGAAGATCAACACCGCCAAGAAACGCGATTGCGCATGCCGAGTAGCAGGCATCTTCGGCCCTCACGACTGTTGCAATACCAAGGCGCCGGAATGAAGTCGCAAGGTTAATGCCTTCGTGAAAAGCCCCACCTTGACTATCCAGAGCGATTACGATCCTGCGCCAAGGGTCATCTAGAGACGAGATTTCGGCATCTAAAAGTGCATTTGCAACGCGATCACTGTCTCCCTCAAGGATTTCACCTTCAAGCCTGAACCTTACCTCTGAACCGATCTGTCCATCCTTGACCCCCTCAAAAACTACCTCAGCAGCGCAGATCATCGTCGTAAGAGAAATTCCCGTGAGCAATGCAACAACGACGACGACCGCAGAGTGGCGTATCAATTGGCGATTCCCGGACAAAGTTCCTGGAAAATGCCCAGCGCCGTGGAGTATCCCGACGCCGAAGAGCCGTCAAGGATTTCGCCTGAGGCCAAGTTGCGCACTATGAAATCGGCCATAAGATCAGACGATTTGGATTTCCCTTCAAAAGCGTATGCCTGCCCGTAAACATCCGTCCAGGTTAGTTCCTTGCAGTTCCCCGCGACCCTATCGCTGACTTTGACGTCTGCCATGGTGCGCTTGACGCAAGCCATTGAGTAGTCTTGCGCGTACTCCACACAGAAGGCCTTCGCATCTTTCGGTGTATGCTCAATCATGATGACGGCTTTCGATGTGCCGATGCCAGATTTGGATACCGTTGTGACATGCATGCCAGCGCGCGACCCGTAGTAGATCGAGTGATCTTCTTCTGCGTCAGCGGGGCACGCGAAAGTGACCGTCATCAGAAATGCAACTACCATGACACCCAGTGCTAGGTCGCCAGACGCACTCACCATACTAATCCTTCTCAACGTCTTAACCAGTGGAGGCTTGTCCACGAAATCTTTCCTGGGGCATTCCAAGGCGAATCCCAATAAGGTGATGACATGGTTGCAGGAACGCCCAAAGGTTGTCGAGAGCCAAAGTGCCGCGACACCGCTCTGCCAGTGTGACAACACTCGCAGCGGTTTTCGTTTGACAAAGCTGCCCCCCTTGACCTACCCCTTGATCATCGAAGAATTGCGCCCGGAGGACACCCCTCGCGGGCGCTTTCGTTTTCCCCACATCGCGGATCCTGAGCCTGACGCTGGCATCGCCCAGCGCGCATCGGCATGTCCGCCTGCCCGAGAGAGCCACCCCATGGACCTGGTCTTTGCGCCGAGCCAGATCGAGACCTGGCCTCTCGACAGGCTGCGCCCCTATGCGCGCAATGCCAAGATCCACGGCACGGACCAGGTGGCCAAGATTGCCGCCAGCATGGCGAAGTTCGGCTGGACCGTTCCGTGCCTTGTGGCCGACGATGGTGAACTGATCGCCGGGCACGGCCGGGTGTTGGCCGCCATCATGCTGGGGCTGAAGGACGTGCCGGTGATCCGGCTCAGCCACCTCGACGAAGCTGAGCGCCGGGCCTACCGGATCGCCGACAACAAATTGACCGAGCTGGGCGAATGGGACGAGGCGATGCTGCGCGATGAAATCGCGGGGCTGCTGGCCGAGGATTTCGACCTGTCGCTGCTGGGCATCGCCGATGAGGACCTGGACGTCCTGCTGCGCGATCCGGATCAGGCCGAGGGCGGCGCGGTCGAGGGTGAGGATGACATTCCCGAACCGCCGGTCACACCGGTTTCGGTGGCGGGCGACGTTTGGCAGCTTGGATCGCACCGGCTGATCTGCGGCGACAGCACCTCGGCCGATGTGGTCGGGCGGCTGCTGGGTGATGTGCGCCCGCTGCTGATGGTGACCGACCCGCCTTACGGCGTGGAATACGATCCGTCCTGGCGCAACCAGGTGGGTGCCGCCAAGACCAAACGGACGGGCAAGGTGCTGAACGATGACCGGGCCGACTGGCGAGAGGCGTGGGCGCTGTTTCCCGGCGACGTGGCCTATGTCTGGCATGGCGCGCTGCACTCCTCGACCGTGGCCGAGAGCCTGGCGGCAGCGGGGTTCGCCGTCCGGTCGCAGATCATCTGGGCCAAGGACAGGCTGGTTCTCAGCCGCGGCGATTACCACTGGCAGCATGAACCCTGCTGGTATGCCGTCAAGAAGACCGGCAAGGGTCACTGGGCTGGCGACCGCAAACAGACCACCCTCTGGCACATTTCGGGCAAAGACCAGGACGTCGCCACCATCCACAGCACGCAAAAGCCGGTCGAATGCATGCGCCGTCCGATGCTGAACAATTCCAGCCCGGGTCAGGCGGTGTTTGAACCCTTCATGGGATCGGGCACCACGTTGATCGCGGCGGAAACCACCGGACGCATCTGCTTTGGCATCGAGCTGAATCCGGCTTACGTCGATGTGGCCATCGAGCGCTGGCAGCACCTGAGCGGCCAAACCGCCTCCCTCGAAGGCGATGGACGGTCCTTCGCCGAGATGCAGGCCGAACGGAAAGGTGCCGCCTAATGAAGCGCAAGGTGAGACCGGCTAAAAAGGTGAAGCTGACGAAAGCGACCCCCGGTTCCGTGTGTCCCGGGTGGAACGACGACGCTTTGCGGCAATCTATTGAGGCACTGAGTTCACCGGAGGTGCGCGCGCTCATGCAGCCAGACGTGGACAGGATGATCTTGATGGGCGCGCTCGAGCCGGATTTCGTGTTGTGATACACGTCGAAATGATGCCGACCGCGCGCCTGGTTCCTTACGCGCGGAACGCCCGAACACACTCTGACCAGCAAATCGCGCAGATTGCGGCGTCGATGGCCGAGTTTGGCTTCGTCAACCCGATCCTGATCGGCGACGACAACGTGATTATCGCAGGGCACGGGCGGCTGATGGCCGCACAGCGGCTGGGTATGTCCGAGGCGCCGGTGATCGTGCTGGGCCACCTGACTGCGGCACAGCGCCGTGCGCTGGTGATCGCCGACAACAAGATCGGCGAGAATGCCGGATGGGACGAGGCCCAGCTGTCGCAGGAATTGCAGGCGCTGCTGGCCGATGGTTTTGACCTGGGGCTGCTCGGGATCCCCGAAAACGAGCTGGATGCACTGCTGGCCGAGGCCGAGGGCGGCCCGGAAATGTCCGACGACGCGGCGGATGCAATACCCGAACCGCCAGCGGAACCGATCACCCGCCCCGGCGATATCTGGCAGCTCGGGCGGCACCGGCTGTGCTGCGGCGACGCCACCGATCCTGCTGCTGTCGCCAAGCTGATGCAGCGCGAACAGGCCACGCTGATGTTCACCTCGCCGCCGTACGCCCAGCAGCGCGACTACGGCGCGGCCAAAGAAAAGGTCGGCGATTGGGATGCGCTAATGCAGGGCGTGTTCACCGCAGCACCGGCCACTACCGACGCGCAGCTGCTGGTCAACCTCGGCCTCGTGCATCGCGACAGCGAATGGCAGCCCTATTGGGAAGGATGGGTGGAATGGATGCGCACATCTGGCTGGCGGCGGTTTGGCTGGTATGTCTGGGACCAGGGGCCGGGCTTGCCGGGCGATTGGAACGGCC
>CAIXBE010000195.1 GCA_903917595.1 uncultured Rhodobacterales bacterium | reverse complement strand
GCGATGCCGTGGAATGAGTGCCCGCGATCCCGTGGAATCGATGCCCATCTTCCGTGGAATGCGCATCCGGTTCGCGGAAGCGGAGCAGAAGTGCGTTCTTGCGGTCGCGTACGATTGGCACGATGCGGACCGGTCTTGCGACATCCGGCGGAACGTCGACATCAGGATCTTCGTCTTCTGATTTCGCCCAATATCCGCTTCGGGGGTCGATGTTGAAGCCGAAGACAGTCTGGTTTTTGCGGCGTTTCAGGCCCTTGTTGATCCGGCTGATTTCAGCGCTGTTGGCATACTGGAGGGCGAGGATCGATGTATCTCCGCAACGGAAATCAGCCTCTGTCACCTGAAGCTGACCATCCTTCTTGGGCCATGAGAAGACAGTCTGGATATCAAATCCCTGGCGAACGCGTTCCTCGTCGTTCGCCGTGATCCGGTCGGCAGGCGCTGCTTCGACATTGTCAATTCGAAGTGTCCGCTGCACCGGAACCTCGCCTGCCATCGGTGAGTTGCACGCGTGACAACGCTCGACTTCACCTTCGTGGCAGGCACCGCAATTGGAGCAGATGAAGATGTCCTTGGTGGCCAATTCCGAGCCATCCCCGGTGCGAACCTCTGGCGGCAACTTGGCCTTCATCACTCGGTAGGCCCGACCTTCGTGATAGATCAGGCTGCGTGGCCCGAACTCGGAGATCGCGAGGAATCTTGCGCGTTGCAGAAACGAACCAGCTTTGCCCTCACCTGGGACGAAGGCGTAGAGCGGCAGCCGCGGGAAGTTGTAGCCAGGCAAGAAGCCTTCGGTCGCAAGGTACCTATAGGAATAGAAATCAGATCCGTTCGTGGCCTTCCCTTGTTCCAGAATGGCTATCTGATCGCTTGCCTGCATTTGAGCAGCCTTGATCTTGCGGCGGTCGGCACCAGATAATCCAGTAATTTCGGATCGGGTATTTGCCTCCACCAGCTGGGTCCGCGCCGAATTGTAGAGTTCACGCCAGCGATCAAACGCGCGGTCAAACTCTTGTGGAGCGCCCATCGCGACCTCAAGGATGAAATCATCCTCATCCCCCATCCAGACGGGTTTCTTTCCGTCCATTGATGCAAGGATTTGGTCCAGCACCCGCTTCATCGGCGCGCGCGCAGCAGTCACCAGGCTTGGCCGGTTTACGACGTCGATCACTTCCTGTTTCAGCGGGTACTTCGCCTGTTTCAGGTCCAGGATTTCAGGAATGTCAGGTGATAGCGCCAGCTTGGCCTCTGCCAGCCAAACGGCGTGCAAGTGTGAGCGAACCAGTTCTTCATTGGTGATGTCGAGCGCAGGCGGCCGGACAACCCCGGCCACCATTTCGGTGCGCCGCTCGAAGAAATACTGGTCATGCGGAGACTGCGCCGCGCAATAGGTGACGATAACCGCGGCTTGTCCCGATCGACCGGCCCGACCTGCCCGTTGCGCGTAGTTGGCCGGCGTCGGCGGCACGTTGCGGAGATAGACAGCATTCAACGCCGATATGTCGACGCCAAGCTCCATAGTTGGTGAACAGAACAATGCGGGCAGGAACTGATCGGACTCACCCGATGACTTGATCTCTGCAGCATTCTCTTTGAGCTTTGCGCGGTCATCATCTTCAAATCGGAAGCGCCATTCGCGCCATTCCCGCTGCCTTTGTGATACCTGCGCCGTGTGCTCGCGGCCTTCCAGCCCCCAGTAGGTGCTTCGGCCCTTTTTCAGATCGGTCGCGATGGCGTTGTAGAGGTCGTGAAAATAACGGTTTCCCTGCGCTTCACCGGCTCGTATGGCTTCTCCTGGCACCAGACGAACAGCCGAAGGCGACAATCGCCATCCAAGCAAATCGGCCTCGATCTCTACGAGCGAAACCAAGCCCTCGCGGGCCATCAGCTCCAGAAGTCCGGTCATGACGGCAAGGTAATCGGTCTTGTTGAGCTTCGTTCCGATCACACTCTTGCGGTTGATCGATCGGCCGATCCGAGAGTTGTGTCCTGCGCGAATAATGGTCTGCTCTTCACGCAGCCCCACACGATCCTTTCCGGGTGCCTGCAAGAACAAGGTCGACCTGCTTCGGGGCGTTTCCTTCTGATCGATAGCCCAAGGCGTCCTCAACAGGTTTCGCGATTTTTGCCCGACCGTGTCGAGAACCGTCAGATCGAGGGCCTCAGTGCTGACGGCTAGTCCCTCCAGCATCGCGCCCAGGATGTCCTTGAGCAACTTTTTGCAGGCGTCGGCGTCCAAGTTTCCGAGCGCCGAGTGTACTGCCATCAGGGCTTCTCTGTCTTCCGCGATATCGTCGAGCCCGATGAACTCGACATCGACCAGCTTGAGCACCGATAGGCTGGGGTTGGTGTAGCGCCACCCCCGTCTCAGGTCCGTCCAGACCCGGTGGGCCAGGACTTTGGCAAGAGAGCGTTGGGCATCCTCGCGTACGACGGCACCAGCTTCGGGGTCCAACATCCAGTGGATCCGAGAGTCTTTGTTTGATGCCGTAAAACCGAGGGCCTTGACAACACGTAGGCCGAATTCATCCTCGGCCATGCCGTCCAAACCCGCGTCAAGAACAGCGCGCAAGATCGCGCCGCGCAGTAAGCTCACAAACAGATAGTCGTTGAAGTGCCCCGCCTGAAGGGCGGCGTCCTGACGGTTGTCCGTGAATCCCAGCAGTTTTCGCTTCTCGGCAGGCACGCCGCTGGAGTCACCGTTCATCCACTCGAGAGCGGTTGAAACCAGGTGTGTGGTTGCCGAGCTTCGGCCTTCGCCAGAAAGGCCCGCGAGTTTGCTACGTTCCCGCGCGCCGGGGCTCGGTTGGTCAAGGCAGCATGGGCAAAACCCAAATTTTCCGGGAATGAACCAGAAACTAGCTCCGTCTGGGCCGTATCGCCCATCAGGCCGCACGGTTATCTGCTCAGGCAATCGGCCTTTTCGGTTAGCGCGAAGACGTTCGATTCCATTTCGCTCTTCCCGCCAGTCTTCCGGGTAGTTTTCAGGATGGCCGTCGAAAGCGTAATCCTGGTCACCCTCACCGATGGGCGTCAGGTACCCTGCAATATCGCCATCCGGGTCTGCGATGGGCGTATCGTCGATATTTCTGGGCAGGAAGCGAAGTCCATCGGCGTCCTCTGCCTTTGTGACCACATGGAACTCATGGCCGCATACCCTACAGAACCGTGTTGGATAGAGACGATGGCCAGGTGCATCAGGATCTTCCAGTTGGCCTTCGAACAGAACCCGTCTCGGCCGACCGGTGAGAGTTGTGAAAATCTCTCCGGCGCCGGAAATAAAGCGATGCAGTTTAAACGCGAGGAAAGCACCAGAGCCACCTCCACCGCGTTCGGACTCCGGCAGGCTGACCTGGGTCAGGAAACGCTCGAAACCTTTTCGACATGTTTCCGTGTCGAGGCCGCTATCCAGCGACAGTAGTTTTACAGCGTCGTCGAAGGGCACGGGTTTCTTGCGCTTGAGTTCCTGTCCATCATCGAGACCAATCGCAAGCTCAGCCCAGACAGCGAGGGGATGACGGCCCAACACCTCATCTGTCAATACTTCAGGCAGCTCGTTGCCAAGTGCCGATGCGATCTGCGGCCGGACATCTTCCAGCTTCAGGCGGTCATCGGTTGCGCGCTGAAGGGACTCGTCGATAACGGCATCAGGACCAATCGATGCCCCGAATAGGCGAGACGCGACGTCAGCCACGGCTTTTGCGCGACCCGCTTCTGAACCCTCGCTAGCCATGGTGGCAGATGTGCCGATGCAGATCGGAGCTTTGGTTGGTGCGCAGCGATTCCGAAGGCGCCGCACAAGGATAGCTACGTCAGCGCCTTGGCGACCGCGATAGGTATGCAGTTCGTCGAGTACGATGAACTCGAGCCCGCTGGCGTTGTCGATGACCTTGGTGTCCAGGGCGTCCTGCCGCGTAAGCAGCAGTTCGGCCATCATGAAGTTTGTGAGCAGGATATCTGGCGGATTGTCAGCAATCCGTTGACGCTCCTCCTGACTTTCCTGACCCGTGTAGCGCCGCACCACTGGTTTCAGATCTTCTGGTAGCCCGGATTGGGAAATGAACTTCTCGATTTCTTTGATCTGGCTGTTTGCCAAAGCGTTCATTGGGTAGACGATGATCGCGCTCGTCTTGCGCGGCCGACCGGCTTTGCGTGCACGCACAATTGCGTCCACCACAGGAACGAAGAAACAAAGAGATTTCCCAGAACCTGTTCCCGTCGTTACCACGTAGCTCTGACCGGCGCGTGCTTTGGCAATGGATTGAGCTTGGTGCCGGTGGAATTTTATGGGCGTGGTGCCGATCCGGAATATCTTGGCGGTTGCCTCGTCTAGATCCCCCGATACTACAAGGTCGTCGACTGTTGGGCCCGAAAGAAATCTCGGGTTCAGTGAAAGCAGGGCATCAGGCCAGAAGCGCCCTTCATCATATTGGCGTTTGATCTCTCCCGCGATGTCATCTGCTCGAACAGTGCTGAAGGAGCGCGAAAAGCGCGCGTAGGCGTCGATGAGATTGTGATCGAATTCAAATGCTTTCATGAAGTGCCTATATTTCTGCTTTGGATCTGTTCTGGCTGAGTAAACTCTCATTTACGAAGGTTTTTCGTCCAACACTGCCAGACATCCAGTCTTGCCCGCCGAAAGCGACCAGTGCGACATAAAGCGCGTTTTGTTGGGGATCGGCCTTGAACACGATCGTAATGCGATGACCACGCCCTCCGTGACGGGCCAGCCATCCGTCGAGGGGGGCAGAAAGCCTCATGCCCGAACCTGGGTTTGCTGCTATTTCGGCAAGAAGGGCGTCAATTTCATCCAGACGACGCGATGCCGCCGCGACGTCGCCTTGCGTCGACTCAACGATGTGATCGACAAGCTCGAGCAGGTCGCGCTTGACCAAAGGGTGGCGGATTAGGCGCATTAGTTGCCTTCAACGTGACCCGCCCTCGCGCTCTGCGCCAGATGCGCGCGAGCGTCCGCGGTCAAGCTGTTTTCTGCGCTTATGGGTTCCCAGGCCTCTAACGGTAACGTGAGACGCCGCTGCACCTCGACTTCGAACAGAACCCGTTCCCTTTCCCGTGCCGCCCGAGCACGCGCCATTTCTCCAGAAACGGCAGCGCTGATGTTGGGGTATTCACCGCTCTCGACAAGTTCGCGCGCGAACGCAAAGGCTGTGTCGCTAAAGCTTACACTCTGCTTGTGGACGCCCATCAAGATCTCCTGGCTGGTGGTATACTGGAGCACCATAGCTGATCCTCGTCTTGGACTCAACGTGGATACAGTCCGACTAGGCAAACGGGTCCAATCTTGCATTTGATGCACGAAAGAAGATGACTGCACGCATTTCTACCTTATATGGTATAGAAAATCAGCAAGAGCCCTATATGTTTGATCCCGTTGCTCAGCTCGAAATCTTCCCGAGGACGCTTGACCTGCGTCGGATCGATGTGGCCCGCAACATGCGGCGGTATTATCGTTTAAGTGTTCAGCGCGATTTGTTCGGGCGGGCCTGTCTCATACGGGAATGGGGAAGAATTGGTGCGCGCGGCCAATCATTGATCGAGCGCCATGAGGACGAGGGCAAAGCGATTACTTCGCTGATGCGACTTGCTGCACAGAAGCAGCGACGGGGCTATCAGCGATAGGACTTCGTCGGGTCAGAAATCTCGTCTGTTCGATGCTTACCAACCG
>CAIXBE010000194.1 GCA_903917595.1 uncultured Rhodobacterales bacterium | reverse complement strand
GTCGCGAACTTTGGCTCGATGGTGTTCGCCGCCAGATGCTTGGTCACGGTATTGCGCGACACGCCCGTCAGCCGCGCGATCACGCGGATCGACAGCTTCTGCCGCAAATGCATCCGTCGGATGATGTTCAATAGTCCCATGTGGATCACTCCGTTGCCCCAGCCGCTCACCGCTTTGGGGAAAGGTTAACATGGCTCAGTTCTCAGTGAAAACTATCAGCCTAACCGGCTCAGTTCTGGGTGAAAATCAACACATTCCATCCCTCATTTCAGATATTGGCTGACGATTGCCGCTGCGGCTAAAGTGAACGTCGCCTTTGGCGAAGCCGCGCCGGGCGCATTCTCGGCTCTGGCCGTCGGCTTAGGGCCGAACTTGGAATGCGGGAGTTTGCGTTGAAAAGAGTCCTCGGTCAAATGGCCAGATTGCAGAGGATTTCGAACATTATGGTGGCCCCGACTAGGGCGGTATTGCCGCTTGGATCGAAAGGGGGCGAGACTTCGACCACATCCGCGCCGATAAGGTTCACACCTTTCAGGCCGCGTACCATCTGCTGCGCCTCGAACACGGTATAGCCACCAACTTCGGGAGTGCCCGTTCCGGGCGTATAGGCCGGGTCTATGCCGTCGACATCGAACGTAAGATAGGTCGGATGGTCGCCGATGATACGCCGGGCTTCGGCAACCGCACCTGAGATGCCCAGACGATAAACATCTTCGATGTAGAGCGTCGTCACGCCAGCGTTTTCGGCAAAATCATTGCCGTCCGGGGCGTAACGGGTGCCTCGGATCCCGATCTGCACGCAGCGATGCGGATCGACCAGCCCTTCCTCGATTGCCCGCCGCACGTGCGTGCCATGGGTGTATTTGTGGCCGCCGAAGTAGGAATCGTTGGTATCGGAATGGGCGTCGAACTGGATCAAACCGACTGGCCCATCCTTGGCTAAGGCGCGCAGGATCGGCAGGGTGATCAGATGGTCGCCGCCCGCCGTTAGCGGTCTGGTCCCCGCAGACCGGAAGGTTTCGTAAAAGCCGGTGATCATCGACAGGCTTTCCGCGATGTCGATTGGGTTCATCGGGCAGTCCCCGAAATCCGCAACCCGGTGCGTGGTGTAGGGCGAAGTCTTGGTCACATGATGGAACGGGCGGATGAACATGCTCATGGCACGCATCTCGCGCGGGCCATGGCGGGTACCGGACCGGTTTGTCGTCCCGCCGTCATAGGGCAGACCGATCAGCGCAATATCGGCCTCGGCCGGATCAGACAGCGTTGGCAGGCGGAAAAAGCTGACCGGGCCGGCGTAGCGGGGCGTCGTTGATGAGGAAGCGGGCCAATATGTCATCAGAGAGCCTTTCGTGCTTGGGTGCTTATGTCATCAAGGATCTGGCGGATAAAGTTGATCTGCGCCGCAGCTTCGGCCTTTTCCCGATCAAGACGGGATTGCAGTTCCTCACCGGCGGCAACCAGCGTGGTTGACGCGTCACGCGGCGGAATGATCGGGTCAGCTGGTTCAGTAGGAAACCTGTAGGCCGGCGCATACATCTCGTTCTCTTCCTCGCAACCGAAAGCGCGCACTTGGCGCGGATCGCCCAGCAACAAAAGCGTGGTCAAAAGGCCCCTGAAGTCGATGTCGCCTTCGCCCGAACGGCAGGCTCGATGGGCAAAACCGCCGCGATCCGGCACGATCTTGGCGTCCTTGATGTGAACATCGGTCACGTAGGGCGCCATCTTGGCCAAGGCCGCTTCGGGCGTCTCGAAGGCATTGATCATGTTGGCAAAATCGAACAACAGCGTCAGGCGAGGGTTCTGCACCGCTTCAAGGATATGGACCAGTTCATGCGATTTCAGATCCTCGTGCTGCTCCAACAAGAAGTCCAACTGCCCTGACGGGTCCAACTGCGGTATCAGGCGCAGGTCACGAATGGTCTGGGCGATGATCAGCGACACCGGCCCAGCATAGCGCGGATAGCATCGGAATCTTTCCCCCTTTTTTCACCCTTGTTCTGGTTTGCGTCGCTGGTGCGTCCCAGCTGCGTCGGAGGTTGCGCCGCTTCCGCGTCGCTCCCACGCGGCGTGTTCTGATAAATGTCGTATTTGCAGATGGTTATTGCGGTCACACCTGCGCCGGTATCTCGGGAGATCATGCGTTGATCTTCGAGTTTGTCCAGGAAACGACGCACCTTCGGTTCAGACCACTTCCACGCTTTTGCGAGAAATCGGGTGGATACAGCGAGTTGACCGCGCTGAAGGTCAACAATGTGGTCTCCGACGCGCTTTTGCCTTGGCTTCCAGGATGCGTTGGCAATCAGCCATAAGCCAAAGTGCTTGGGAAAGCGATCAGCGGTTACAAGCGGTCGCCATACTCAACCGGCAATCTGTCCAACGACCGGGGAAGAGTTCTCAAAGCGCATTTTGCAGCGCGGCGACTGCTTTCACCTTGGTGTCGGACTAATTGTCCAGAGATGCCCGGTTTGGCGATTCCAGCGCCACCTGCAGGATCGTCGCTGCAACTTCAAGCATTGGACGGTCAGCCGGATCAGCAATTTCGCTTTGCGCGCGCGTCGCAGCCAAGGTCGCGATTGCATCGGTCATGACCTCTGATGTCACCGGTTGCGACATGAGAACCAGCGCCATGGACGTCGCCTTCTGCGCCAAATGCAGGTCTGACGTGCCCCAGTCCGCCGCCGTGACCCGTGTCAGCATCGCTTCGGACAGAGTCGCCTCTACCTTGAACGGATTAGCGGTCAGAAGGGAAAGACGGTCCTCGAAACTCACCTGTTCCAGGCGTACGACAATCGCTGTCGAAATGACCAGCGCAAGGATCCATGCGATTTGGCTTCTTGCTGCATGCAAAGCACTACGACGCATCAGTTGGATAAGGGATCGACAACATGCGCAAGATAGCTTGCGGTGTTGAAATGCGCGACATCATGCACTTGCAACCCATAGTCGCTGGTCAGTAGCAGCATGCCGATCGTCATGTCCGGCGATGCCGCCAGATCAACCAGTTGCAAGCGAAGCTGGCGCAGATCGTTCGCCGCGCGGTTCAGCAGATGGGACATTCTGATCCGCTGTTTGTCGTCGATATTGATTTCCAAGATCCGATTTCTCAGGCTTTCGATGCGGTCCCGAACCGACTCGACCAAGGCGATGAATTTGTCGCCGTCAGCACCACGAGCGGCTGCAACCCCAACGATGACATTGGCCAGGTGGCCAGAAGCCGCGGCCAGCCTTTCGTCAAGCGGCACGTCCGGTTCTATTCCCAAGGCAGGCCGCATTACATCGACGCTCGCCCTGTCAAGTTCGAGAATGCTGGCACGCAGCGGGCGGCGAAAGTCGTCCTGCTCCTGCTCCGCCCGATAGATACTGTAATCCTGGTACCGGCGTTGTGCGGCAAGCCCGCTGAGAATGACCAGCCCTAAACCAATGATTGCCAGAAAGGTCATGACCACGGTCTGCAGGCTTAGCTGTGTTCCCTGCCGTGTATTGCGCAAGTTCGTTGCCGCACGCGGTGTGCCAGCCGCGGCGAAGGTGTGCGTCTTGTCCAATGACTCCTGAGCGCTTCGGTCGGGGGTCTGTCCGTCTGCCGGGCTCATCTCGATTTTACCGGGCGTCTGCCAAGATGGCTGACAAGGTGCGATACTGCCATCTCGGCCAGCGCGAAAAGCTCCGCTTCCTCTCCTATCGAAAAACGGCGGGGGGCAGTATCGACAAGACAGAAAGACCCAAACGCCACGCCCTTGCGAAACAGAAGCGGTGCGCCCGCGTAAAAGCGGACAAACGGTGGACTGATAACCAAGGGATGCGAGTGGTAGAGAGGGTCCTTTAGCGTGTCCGGGATAACCAGAACCTTCTGGATTGCAATCGTATAGTGACACAAGGAATGACTGCGGGGAGAGTCGACCAAATCCTCTCCTGCGCGGGCCTTTATCACCTGTGAATCACGGTTGAGAATAGTCACTGCTGCCGTCGAAACACCGAATTCCCGCCGCGCCATTTCGCACATTTCCGAGACCGCACGGGAAGTCGCCTGTTGATCAAGCCCTGCCTCAATCAGACCAAGGACCCTGTGTTGTTCAGCATAAACTGAGTGCTGGTGCTCTACATCCATGTCCCGTTCACCCCAAAGGGTTCAGGCCGTACATCCGGCCTGATGGCCGACGAAGGTCAAGATGTCCCGGCCCTTCCCTTATTGCTATACCACCCCTTGTTGCTGTGTCCATCGCGACGTTCTGATCATTGTCATCGGCAGGTCACAGTGCAGCAACAGCTCCGGATCAAGGTCGACAACGGTACACTGACGTTGCATTCTGAAAAAATGCGCCCATGACTCATGACGGTTTAATGTTGCGCTTCGTCCCGGTATTTCTGCCGGCTCGGGGCTCTGTTGCAAAAATCCTGTCAGGGATTCATGTTGTGAATCCAGCGTGATAGCTGGAGCTGATGAGCAGACCGAACATTCCGACCTACAAGACCCTGAACTGGCCAGCGTATGAAAAGGCGCTCAAGCGCCGTGGATCGCTGACCATGTGGTTCGATCCTGAGATGTTGTGGGCGGCGCAGCCGACCGGCAAGCGGGGGCGACCCTCGGACCGAATTAACTGTGCTGAAACAACATCTTCGGCCCGCACGGGACGCGCCTTCGGGTGACCTGTTTACCGTTCGGTAGATCGGAATGGCCCTTTCCGGCATGTTCCAAAGGTTTGCTTCAAGCCCCAGTCCTTGTGAGGGCACAGTGACCGTCTTGCCGGATACCAAATTAGCGCGATGCCGATGAACGCCGGGTGGATGGCCAATTCGCCAGATGAATGCAGGTTCGCGGTTCTCGATCGCAGTCCGTATCCCTTTTATAGCCATGGTGTGGTCTTTTGGGATGTCCTTTGATCCCGCCCAAGGCAACGGTCGCGTGCAAGAGCGCGATCAAGAGCGTGAAAGTGAAGGCATATTTGGCTGCGTGGGTCAGGTCCGTTGCTCTGGCGGGAAAAATCGGCGTCGACTGACCCCGGTCCAAGCCCGAAGCAGCGGATCGCAGAACGCGTGGGTTTGCCCATGCTGGACCCGGTTGGCGCCTACCACCTTGCCCCCTTCCCCTGCCTGCCCTAAACAGACCTGAAGCAGGTTGGGGGAGGGTTGCCCATGCGCCGCGTCGTCATCACCGGGATCGGGATCGTATCCTCGATCGGCAATTCCGCTACCGAGGTTGAAGCCTCGCTGCGTGCGGGGAAATCGGGGATCGTCTTTGCCCCCGACTATGCCGAACACGGCTTTCGCTGCCGGGTCCATGGCCAGCCGAATATCGTGCTGGAAGACCATATCGACAAGCGCGACCTGCGCTTCATGGGCGACGGGGCGGCCTATACCTTCATCGCCATGGATCAGGCGGTAAAGGACAGCGGCCTGTCGCCCGAAGACGTATCGAACGACCGCACCGGGATCATCGTCGGCTCGGGCGGGCCGTCGACCAAATCGTTCTTCAAGGCCCACAACATCGTCAGCGAAAGCGGGGCGACCAAGCGGATCGGGCCGTTTGGGGTGACCAAGGGCATGTCCTCGACCGTGTCGGCCTGCCTTGCCACCCCGTTCAAGATCAAGGGCGTGAACTATTCGATCACCTCGGCCTGTTCGACCAGCGCCCATTGCATCGGCAACGGCACCGAACTGATCCAGATGGGCAAGCAGGACATCGTCTTTGCCGGCGGGGGCGAGGAACTGGACTGGACGCTCTCCTGCCTGTTCGACGCCATGGGCGCGATGAGCAGCAAATACAACGACGCGCCGGAAACCGCATCGCGCACCTATGACGCCAACCGTGACGGCTTCGTCATCGCGGGCGGCGGCGGCGTGGTCGTGCTGGAAGAACTGCAGCACGCTTTGGCACGCGGTGCGAAAATCTATGGCGAAGTCACCGGCTACGGCGCCACTTCGGACGGCCACGATATGGTTGCCCCCTCGGGTGAGGGCGGTGAGCGCGCGATGCGGCTGGCTTTGTCCACGCTGCCAAAGGGCCGCAAGATCGACTACATCAACAGCCACGGCACCTCGACCGTCGTTGGTGACGTCACCGAAGTCGAAGCGATCCGCCGCGTCTTTGGCCGGGGCACCACCCCCCCTATCGCCTCGACCAAATCGCTGACCGGCCATTGCCTTGGCGGGGCAGGGGTGTGGGAGGCGATCTATTCGCTGCAGATGATGAACGGCAACTTCATTGCCGCGTCCGCCAACGTCATCACCCCCGATCCGGCGCTGGACGCAGGAGAGATCGTCACCACCCTGCGCGAGAACGTGCAGATCGACTCGGTCCTGTCGAACTCCTTTGGTTTCGGCGGCACCAACGCCACCCTCGTCATGTCGAAATACCAAAGCTAGGAGCCAGCATGGCCGATCTGATGAAGGGCAAGCGCGGGCTTGTCATGGGCGTGGCGAACGAACGTTCCATCGCCTGGGGCATTGCCTCCGCGCTGGCCGCCGAAGGCGCGGAGCTGGCGTTCAGCTATCAGGGTGAGGCGTTCGGCAAACGCCTGCAGCCCCTGGCCGCCAGCGTCGGGTCCGACCTGATGATCGACGTTGATGTGACGAACGAGGCCAGCCTTGACGCCTGCTTTGCCGAGGTCGGCCGCCGCTGGGGCAGCCTTGATTTCGTCATCCACGCCATCGCCTTTTCCGACAAGGCCGAACTGACCGGTCGCTTTGTGAACACCTCGCGGGCCAACTTTCTGAATTCGCTGAACATCTCGTGTTTTTCGTTCATGGACGTCGCCCGCCGCGCCGAAAGCCTGATGCCAAACGGCGGCAGCCTGATCACCCTGACCTTTCAGGGGTCAAACAAGGTGGTGCCGAATTACAACGTCATGGGCGTGGCCAAGGCGGCGCTGGAATCGGCGACGCGTTACCTCGCCAATGACCTTGGCCCGCAAGGCATCCGCGTCAATGCGATCTCGCCCGGCCCGATGAAAACGCTTGCCGGGTCCGCCATCGGCGGCGCGCGGGCGACCTTTCGCCACACCGAGGAAAACGCCCCCCTGCGCGCCAACGCCACGCTGGAGGCAATCGGCGGCACGGCGGTCTGGCTGTGTTCGGACTACGGTGCCTGCACGACCGGAGAGGTGGTGCATGTCGACGGTGGCTATCATGTGCTGGGAATGCCGCAGGCCGACAATCTCTGAATGGCCACGCCAGAAACGCCCCTCTCCGAACCCCGACGTTGGTTCTGGCGTCGGCTCTGGGCTTATGCGGTTGATGTCTGCCTTGCCTGGCTGATTGCTGTCGCCCTTTTGGCCGTGATTGATGACGATACCGTCGGCAGCGACCTCATCTCGCCGAATGTCACCGACAGCTTTGCGATTGCCTTCAATTCGAGCGAGTTCAAACCGCTTGTAACCTTTGGGACCAAGACCTGCGGTCGACCGACCTCTCTGCTCGGCCTTGAAGAACAATTTGCGCCCGCGACAATCAGCTGGATCGAAGTCTGCATCGAAAGACCATTTGGCATGCCGGTCGGGGGGACGGCGAAGGTTGTCCTTGAGGACACGCCCGAGGCTGGCGATATGGGCAGCAGGACTTTCTACGTGCCCATCAGAATTCATACCTTGCACCGCTTTGGCGATGTGATTGCGTTCGGCATCTTTCTTTGCATGTCGATCCTTACCACGCGCCTTTTCGGGCGGTCGCCGGGCAAAAGGTTGCTGGGACTGCAGATCGTGGGTCGAAGCCCCGTTCCTTCCTTGCGTCGCGAGCTTGTCCGGAACCTCCCACACCTGTTGGTCGTCCCGACTTTCGCCCTCATTAACTGGTTGTTACCCCCGCTGTCAGCAGTGCCCTCAGCCGCCCAGACCTTGGCCATCGGCCTACAAATTCTGTCGGCGGTAGCCTTCATCTTCCTGTGGCTTGTCCCGATGGTGCGCTGGCGGGGGGCCTTACCGCATGATCGCTGGTTTGGCACGAAAGTGGTTAGAGCGGATGGAAACCGCACCGGCGGCCACGGCGACCTTGGCTCACCACGTCCAACGAGTTTTCCATCGGAAACCTACACGGGCTAGGCTCCGACGATGGCTGGTCGGCCTTTGGTCTAGGGCACTTTACAGGCTTCCTTCCTCTTCGCTGGATGTCTTTCGAAACTCTTAACGCCCACGGGCAACATATTGAAATCATTGTAACCCGTACGACTGTCCACTGTGGACAGCCAATTGTCGCGACCCTGAAATAATTGGAGCGGGCGGCGGGAATCGAACCCGCGTCTTTAGCTTGGAAGGCTAAGGTCTTACCATTACACAACGCCCGCGCTGGGGATCAGATAGCACCTCGATCCGCGAACCTCAAGCCGCGACCGGCAGAATCAGTCCCGCGCCAAAGGCCCGGTTCGAGTTGACCTCGACCCCCACCCGGTAAGGGGCCGCCAGCACCCCCGGCCCGGTCGCCCGCGTCAGCACCGCCGCCCCGTGCCCCGCTTCGCCCAGCCACAACGGCCAGTCGGCCGGCTCCAGGATCACCGGCTCGCGGTCGTGGATGCCGGCCATCCCCGGCCCGGCTTCGGTCGACACCACCGCGACGGTATCCACATCACCCCAGCGTTGCCAGACCCCGGCCAGCGCCATCGGCAAGCCGTCCGCGCGGGTGATGTACCAGGGAAGCCGCGCACCTTTGTCCCCGGCGCTCCATTCGTAAAAGCCGCTGGCGGGGACGATGCAGCGCCGGGTCCGCACAGCCTCGCGGAAGGCGGGCTTGGTGGCCACCGTATCGGACCGCGCGTTGATGATCAGCGGCCCGTCGTTCGGAGCCTTGTACCAGCTTGGCAAAAACCCCCAGCGCATCGCCCGCAGCCGCCGCTGACCGCCGTCCGAGGTCACGACTGCCAGTGTGTTCGTCGGGCAGACGTTGAAATTCGGCCCCTGCGGCAGGTCATTGCCGGGTACGGAGTCGAACAGCGCCGCCAGCGCCTCGTTCGGGTGGGTGATGGTTAAGCGGCCGCACATAGCACAAGGCTAGCGCAAGAGGCGCGACATGCAAGCCGCCCTGACATGTGCTGAAAGCTCGTCGTTACCGGTCGGGCCGCGCCGCAGCGACGCAGCCGCGGGCTCTGGCGCTGGTCAGACAGGAACTGGCCGAACCAGAAGCACCTGATCCGGCCAGTCCGTTATCGGAGGGACAGGGCCAGCGGCAGACCGCCGAGGCCCGGACCACGCTCAGGGCTTTCTGGGCTTGCCCTTGTTATCCTCGTCGTCGGAGCCCTGGTCGTCCGAGCCCTGGTCGTCAGAACCCTCGTTGTCGGAGCCCTCGTTGTCGGAGCCCTGGTTGTCAGAGCCCTGGTCGTCCGAGCCCTCGTTGTCGGAGCCCTCGTCGTCCGAGCCTTCGTCGTCGGAGCCCTCGTTGTCGGAGCCCTCGTCGTCCGAGCCTTCGTCGTCGGAGCCTTGGTTGTCCGAGCCTTCGTCGTCCGAGCCTTCGTCGCCACCAATCGATTCGCGGCCGCAACCCGGAAGAAAGGCGACCTCTCGAAAACGTCCCTGGCTAATTGGACCAGATCGCGAGAAGTGGCAAAAGAAACAGTGGGAAGAGCGGCAAAAGGAACTGGAGGAGGATCGAGAAGCAAATCGGGAAGCAGCAAAGTCGAAGGCAGAAGAACAACGGCGGTTGGATGAGATAGAAAAGGCCAAGTCAATGACTTCAGCCGAAGCGCGGCAGGCTGAGATCGACGCAAGAAAAAAAGAACGCCAAGATCGTTCGGGGGCAGTCGACCAGGTTGACCAGGAGCGTCGCAGCTACCAGGGGCAGCCCATTCCGCGCGATGTTGAACGTGACATGAAGTCCTTTCTTGACGGAGCGTTTGTTGGTCCCGATCAGTCTCCTCTCACCTATGTGGGATACCACGTTGGAGAGGTTCGAGGCCTTTCAGAGAAGGATCGCCACTGTCGGCTTGAGGTGTGTTTTAGGGTGCCGGTGCCAAGGCAGATCTACGCCGAGTACCGTTCTTGGGGCGAACCTGTGACAACCCAGCGTCTGAATGTTGATTTTCACCCAGAACTGAGCCGGGTTTTTCACCGAGAAGTGAGCCACCTCTGATTATGGATTCTGGGTCATGCTGTGGTCAAGCTGTGTGTTGTCTCC
>CAIXBE010000193.1 GCA_903917595.1 uncultured Rhodobacterales bacterium | reverse complement strand
GTGGCGGTGCTGCTGGCAGCGCCAGTGATGTTTGCAATCGGCTGGGGCCTGCAGCGCGTGATTCTGACCCGCACCTTGGGCGATGACATCCTGCCGCCGCTGTTGGTGACTTTCGGCCTGTCGATCGTGATCCAGAACGCTTTGCTCGAGGGATTTACAGCCGACAGCCAGCGCATCCCGATGGGCGCGATTGAAACCGCCTCGGTCGCTCTCGGGCCGATCAGTGTGGGACTGATCCCGCTTTTGACCTTCGCCTCGGCGGTCCTGGTGATCCTTGCCCTGAACCAGCTTTTCTACCGCACGTCACTGGGCCGAGCCTTCCGCGCCGTGTCGGATGATCCCACCACAGCACAGCTGATGGGCATCCGCCCGGCGTCGGTCTTTGCCACAGCCACTGGCATCGCCATGGTCGTGGTCACCATCGCCGCCCTTTACCTCGGCGTCCGCTCCAACTTTGACCCGACAATCGGCCCTGCCCGGCTGATCTATGCCTTTGAGGCTGTGATCATCGGCGGCCTTGGCAGCCTTTGGGGTACGCTGGCAGGTGGGATCATTATTGGCGTGGCACAAACCGTTGGTGGGTCGATCAACCCTGAATGGCAGATCCTGTCGGGCCATATCGCGTTTCTTGTTGTGCTGCTGATCCGGCCCCGCGGCCTGTTCCCAAGGGCGTTTGACTGATGGCAAACCCGGTGACCTATAGCGTTGAAACCCGCACCCGCGCCTCTGGCCGCGCGGCCATCGCAGCGGCTGCCCTTTTGGCCTTGGCTATTGCTTTGCCCGCATTTGCCGGGCGCAGCCTGATTCAGGACCTGTTCGTCATCCTGACCATGCTGACGCTGGCGCAGTGCTGGAACCTGCTCGCGGGCTATGCAGGACTCGTCTCGGTCGGCCAGCAGGCCTTTGTCGGGATCGGCGCTTATGCGATGTTCGCCGGCGTGATCTTCTGGGGCTGGGACCCTGTGCCCGCGATCCTGCTGGGTGGCGTTGCGGCGGCGGTTCTGGCCATCCCCACCGCCTTCTTCGCATTTCGACTGGCAGGGGCCTATTTCGCTATCGGCACCTGGGTCATTGCCGAGGTTGTGCGCCTGTCGGTCGCGCAGTGGAAAAGCCTTGGTGGCGGCACCGGCACCTCGCTGCCGCGTGAGGCGACGTCCGACATGATGTTCGTGGAACCCATCGCGTCGCTGTTCGGTCTGCGCGATGCGGCAGCACGCGATGTGCTGGCCTATTGGCTGGCACTGGCGCTGGCCTTGGGCACCATTGCCGGGGTCTATGCGCTGTTACGCTCACGTCAAGGATTGGCGCTGGCCGCAGTGCGCGATAACCGCGTGGCCGCGCGGGCCGTTGGCGTGGATGCCGGAGCGATGAACTGGGTGGTCTTTGTTACCGCCGCTGCCATCACCGGCATTTGCGGCGGGTTGATCTACATGCAAACCGCCCGCATCTCGCCCGATGCGGCCTTCGCGGTACTCAACTGGACCGGCTATGTCATCTTCATTGTTGTCATCGGCGGCATTGGCACGATCGAAGGCCCGATCCTTGGCGTGATCGTCTTTTTCGCCCTGCAACGCCTGCTCGCCGATTATGGATCGTGGTATCTCCTGATCCTCGGCCTGATCGGCATTGCCGTGATGCTGTTTGCCCCGCGCGGGCTTTGGGGCCTGATCCATGACCGCACCGGAATAGACCTTTTCCCAATCCGCCGCCGTCTTATCATCAAGAAGTAAGGAGCCCACCATGGCCGACATTTCCACTGACGTTCTGATCATCGGCACAGGTCCTGCGGGATCGTCCACGGCGGCGCTTTTGTCTTCGTCCGGCGTCGCCAACATGGTGGTCAACCGCTACCGGTGGCTTGCCAACACGCCCCGCGCCCACATCACCAACCAGCGCACGATGGAGGTGCTGCGTGACCTTGGGCCAGAGGTGGAGGCTGAAGCCTATATGCACGCCGCCCCGCAAGAGTTGATGGGCGAAAACGTCTTTTGCGAAAGCCTCGCGGGTGAGGAAATCGGGCGGATGAAAAGCTGGGGCAACCATCCTTTGTCCAAGGCCGAACATCTGATGTCCTCGCCGTCCCAGATGAACGATCTGCCGCAAACCTTTATGGAGCCTTTGCTTTTCAAGACCGCCTGCATGCGCGGCACCCAGGCGCGGATGTCCACCGAATACCTGCGCCATGTGCAGGATGCCGAGGGTGTGACCACCACCTGCCTTGACCGGTTGACCGGCAAGGAAGTCACCATACGCTCAAAGTTCCTGGTCGGTGCGGACGGTGGCAACTCGCTTGTCGCCGCCGGAGAGGATCTGCCCTTTGAGGGCAAAATGGGTGTCGGCGGGTCGATGAACATCCTGTTTCGGGCCGACCTGTCGAAGTACGTGGCCCACAGGCCCAGCGTGCTCTATTGGGTCATGCAGCCCGGAGCCGACGTGGGCGGCATCGGCATGGGTCTTGTGCGAATGGTCCGCCCCTGGAACGAATGGCTGATCGTCTGGGGTTACGACATCAACCAGCCCGCGCCCGAGATTGATGCGTCAATGGCGACCGAGGTTGCCCGCCAATTGGTCGGCGATCCAAACCTTGAGATCGAGCTGATTTCGGCGAACACCTGGACCGTCAACAATATGTACGCGACCCAGATGCAGAAGGGCCGCGTCTTCATCATGGGGGATGCTGCGCACCGCCACCCGCCGTCGAACGGGCTGGGATCGAACACGTCGATCCAGGACGCCTTCAACCTCGCGTGGAAGCTGGCTGCCGTGGTGAATGGGCAGGCCACGCCCAAGCTGCTGGATAGCTATTCTGTCGAACGCGCGCCTATTGCCAAACAGATCGTCACCCGTGCCAACCAGTCGATCGGTGAATTCGGGCCCATCTTTGCCGCCCTTGGCATGACCGGTGGCACCGATGTCGAGAAGATCAAGGCCAGCATGGACGCCCGGGCCGACGCCACACCCGAGGCCGAGCGGCAGCGCGCAGCAATCCGCGAGGCCATTGCGTTCAAGAAATTCGAATTCGACGCCCACGGGGTTGAGATGAACCAGCGCTACGCCTCTGGCGCTGTGGTCACCGATGGGCAGGTCGAACCGGCCTTCCAACTCGATGCCGAATTGCACTATCAGCCCACCACATGGCCCGGTGCGCGCCTGCCACATGTCTGGGTCTTTGACCAACAAGGCAGCCGCAAAACCTCAACCCTCGATATCTGCGGGCATGGTCGCTTTACCCTGCTTACAGGCATCGGGGGCGAGGCTTGGGTTGCGGCGGCAGACGCGTTGGGCAAGGAAATGGGCCTGCCCATCACCGCCCATCTGATCGGCCCGCGTCGCAAGATCACCGACCACACCGGCGACTGGGCCCGCGCGTCCGAGATTTCGGACTCGGGCTGCCTGCTTGTCCGCCCCGATCATCACGTTGCATGGCGCGCCGCTGACATGACCGCCAATCCGGCGGCCGACTTGCGCCGCGTCCTGCGCGCCATCCTTGGCCATTGAGGGAGCCTGCCGATGACCGCCCTGAAACGCCCCTGG
>CAIXBE010000192.1 GCA_903917595.1 uncultured Rhodobacterales bacterium | reverse complement strand
TGCGAGGATGCCGGATAGCTCCAGCCTCTCGCCTGCGTAGTCCCAGTCAATCGAAGGTGATCTTTGCTGTTCCCGCCAGTCGTTGGCTGCCATTAACGGAGCGTCCATGGCTTCTGGCAAGAGTTTTTGCCGGATGATGTCTGCGGCGCGTTCGGCCAGCATGATTGTCGGGCCATTCAGGTCCCCCGCCGTCGCCTGCGGCATGATCGAGGCGTCGACAACCCGCAGATTTCGCAGGCCTATGACCTTGCATTCGGGGTCTACAACCGCCAGTGGATCAGTGCCCATGCGGCAAGTCCCACAAGGGTGATAGGCGCTTTCAACTTTCTGGCGGATGAAGGCATCCAGTGCATCGTCCGATTGCGCTTCCGTGCCGGGGGCAAGCTCTGGTCCGGCATAGGGGGCCATCGCGGGTTGAGTGAATATCTCGCGGCTAAGGCGGATGCAGGCCCGCATCTCTTGCCAGTCATCCGGATGCGTCATGTAGTTGAACTGCACCCGCGGCAGGCTGTGCGGATCGGCGTCACGCAGCCGCACCCAGCCCCGGCTCTTGGACCGCTTGGTCCCGACATGGACCTGAAAGCCATGCCCCTTGGCCAGTGACTTGCCATCGTAGGAAATTGCCAGCGGCAGAAAGTGAAACTGGATGTCGGGATAGACCAAACCGGCACGGCTGCGGATATGGCCGCCGGTCTCGAAATGATTTGTGGCCCCAAGGCCGCGCCGGGTGGCCAGCCATTTCAGGCCGATCGCCGCCTTTCCCGGCAGCGACATCCACGGGAACAGCGAAACCGGCTTGGTGCAGGCGTATTGGACATAAAGCTCCAGATGATCCATCAGGTTTTCGCCGACACCTTCGCTGGCGTGGACGACCGGGATGCCATGCTGGGCAAGTTCGGCCGCCGGGCCGACCCCGGACCGTTTCAGGATCACCGGCGACATGATCGACCCCGCACTCAGGATCACTTCGCGCGCCGCGCGCACCACGCAGGTTTTGCCGTGGCGCAGGTATTCGACGCCGACTGCGGTCTTGCCGTCAAACAGGATCCGCGTAACCGTGGCCTTGGTCACCAGCCGCACATTCGCCTGCTTCAGTGCCGGTCGCAGATACGCTTTCGAAGCGCTGCAGCGTAGCCCATCACCGACCGTCATCTCCATCGGGCCAAAGCCTTCGTGCTGGATTTCGTTCATATTGGCGCTGCGGGCATAGCCTGCCTGCACGGCGGCATCGACAAAGGCGTGGTAAAGCGGGTTGGCTTCGGTCCCGCGGGTGACCTGCAACGGCCCATCGGTGCCGCGCAACGGCCCGCCCCCCCGAACCGTTTCCGCCCTCTGGAAATAAGGCAGGACATTCGCCCAATGCCAGCCGGTGGCACCTTTGGCGCTCCACAATTCATAGTCCATCGGATTGCCACGCACATAGCACATGCCGTTGATCGACGAAGACCCGCCCATCCCCTTGCCGCGCGGCAGGTTGATGCGGCGACCGTTCAGCCCGGGTTCGGGTTCCGTGGTCATGCCCCAGTTGAAGCGCCTTGTGTTCATCGGCATGGTCAGGGCAGCGGGCATCGCCACGATCACCGACCGGTCGCTGCCGCCCGCCTCCAGCACCAACACCCGCACGCCGGGGTCTTCCGACAGCCGCCGCGCCAGAACGCTACCGGCGGAACCGGCGCCGATGATCACATAGTCATGGGTTTCCGCATCCATGGGATTATTCGATGATGACATAGTACTTCAGCATCGGCTGGGTCTGGCGCCAGTAGCCGGTAAAGCCCTTGGGCACGAAAAACGCATCCCCCGCACGATAGGTCTCCGAAAACCCGTCGCTTTCCAGCGTCACTTCGCCTTCCAGCACATACATGAATTCGTCGGCGGCATAGCTGTCATACCATTCGGTATAGGGCTGAGACCGCCAGATTCCGGTGCGAAACTTCGGGTTTGCCCGGTCGAAATAGACGTGGTCATTGCCCATCGGCAGCCCGTCGATGAATTTGGCCGTCTCCTGCGGCACATCCGGCTTTTGCATCCAGCCATCGGGGCCGGTCGGCGAAAATTTGATCGGCAGGGTCAAAGGCATCTCCTTGGGTGGTGCGATCTTCGCCGTTGGTCCGGCGTGCACCCCCAGTGTTAGGCACGCAGGCCGGGTTTGCAGAATCATTAATGTTACATAAGGGTAACCTGAAGTTTCCCAATGGATGCCGCGAATGCGCAACAGACTGCCCTTGACCGCCCTTCGCGCCTTTGACGCAGCGGCCAGAAATGGCTCGCTGACTGCCGCCGCAGCCGAACAGGGGGTCACGCGGCCGGCGATCAGCAAACAGATCAAGCTGCTGGAGCAGATGCTGAAATGCACCTTGATGGACCGGTTCGGCAACACGGTCCGGCTTACCCCGGCGGGGCAAGAGTTAAGTCTCAGCGTCGGGCAGGCCTTTGATCAGATCGCGGCTGAAGCCAACCGGCTGGCACGGGGAAATGCCGCCGCCAATGTCATCCGCATTCTGGTGGACCGGGACTTTGCGTCATCCTTTCTGGCCGGGCATATCGGCCAGTTTCTGGTGCGCAATCCCGGGGTATCGGTCGAGGTCGTCGCCGAACGCAATGGCAGGCTGCGCGAGGATGAGGACTTCAACTTTCGCATCTTTTACGGCCCTCACGCCGCAAGGAGCTATCCCGGCCTGCGCGAGGATGTGCTGTGCCATTGGTATGACCTGACGGTCTGCACACCTGACTATGCGACGCAGCATGTCAGCAATGCCGGAGATCTGGTGGACGCGCAGTTGCTGATCGACGGGAATTACGACGTCTGGGACGACTGGTTTCAGCAAACCGGTCAACGCCATCCCGGGACCGCCCGCCACATCACGCATTTCAACGAAACCTCGCTGTGCCTGTCGACGGCGATGTCGGGTGGCGGCATCACCATCGGCGATTCCATTCTGGCCTTTCCCGCGATCCGGGCCGGACGTCTGGTCCTGCCATTCCGGTTTGGGTTGGAGAGCAGCCAGTGCTATTCGATTTTCCTGCGCACGGGCGCAAGGCCGACTGCCGCAGAGACCGCCTTTCGCGACTGGCTGTATGAGGTGGTTCGTCAGCACCAGACGGAAGTCGGCGAATATCTTGTTGAAAACGGCATCACGCTTGTTGGTCGGCGACCCACTTAACCGGTGACAATCTGGTCAGAAGCCCGCCGCAAGCTTCTGGACCAGCGCCGCCAGCATCGCCTGACATCGGTCAATCTGTTCCATGGTCACATATTCATCCGGCTTGTGGCCCTGCGCCATCGAACCGGGCCCGCAGATCACCGTCGGCACGCCAAGGCGCTGGTCGAACAGCCCGCCTTCGGTGCCAAAGGCGACCTTCATCGTGCCGTTCGCCCCGGTCAGGCCTTTGACAAAGCGCACCACCTCGGCGTCGGGGGGGGTGCCAAGGCCGGGATAGTCCCAAAGGCGGTCAATCCTGATCGCGGCCTCGGGAAAATCCGCGCGCAGGGGGGCCACGATCGTTTCGGCCTCGGCCTGCAGCCGGGTGATCAGGCCCGCGACATCCTCACCCGCCAGCGCGCGGATTTCAAAGTCCAGCGTGGCATGGTTCGGGACGATATTGACCTGAATGCCGCCGGACATCTTGCCGACGTGCAGCGTGGTATAGGGCACGTCATAGTCGTCGTCGTTCAATCCGGTGGCCGCAACCTCGGCTTGCAGGTGGCGCACCGCACCCAGAAAATCCGCCGCCAGATGCAAAGCGTTCAACGCCATGGGCGCCAGTGCCGAATGCCCCTCGCGCCCGGTGCAAGTGGCGCGCAGCGCCACCTTGCCCTTGTGGCCGGTCGCGACCTGCATGCCGGTTGGTTCCCCCACGATGCAGAACCGGGGCCGGACCGGAGCCTTTTCCAACAGGTCGATCAAGCTGCGCACCCCCATGCAGCCGATTTCCTCGTCATAAGACAGTGCCAGATGCAGCGGCACCTTCAGCGGCTGCCGCGCCGCCGACAGCATCGCGGCAATGGCGCAGGCGACAAAGCCCTTCATGTCCGCAGCCCCACGCCCGTAGATGCGGCCATCTTCTTCGGTCAGCACAAAGGGTGGCTTGGTCCAGACCTGCCCTTCGACAGGCACCACGTCTGTATGCCCCGACAGCATCACGCCGCCGACGCCTTCCGGCCCGGTCGAAGCGAAAAGGTTCGCCTTGCCGCCACCTGCATCGGGCACCAGCGTGACGCGCAGACCTGCACCCTCAAGCAGACCCTTCACATAGGTCATGAGTGCCATGTTGGGGTTCGAACTTACCGTATCAAAGGCCAGAAGCCGCCCCAGAATTTCGCGCATTGGTGTCTCCGTTTTCCATGTGCTAGCGCGAAACGCCGGGGGCGGAAAGCTTTCCGCACTTGCCCCCTGCAACCGGCTTTGCGACAGTGGGGTGAAGCCAAGGATTGCCCGCCGATGCCCCGCGCTGCTTTGCCCCCGACCGTAATCCTTTTGCTGGCCCTGTCGCCCTTTGCCGCTTGGGCCGAGGACGCGAACCTGACCACGAACACGACCGGCGCGGCAGGGGCCGCAACACGGCTGATCCTGGCACAACAAGCCTATGAAATGGCGCTGGAAAACGGCGACACTATCCTGCTTCTTGCGGCAATCCGGCTTGCCCGTGGTGTCAGCATCCGCACGCCTAGCGCTTGGGAAAAGACCACAACCGGCGAAGTTTCCACCGATAATCCCATAGGCCGCAGCGCAACCCCTGACCCGGCCAGCGATCATGCCATCCAGATCGTCCAGGGCCTAGCGGGCGAAGATCCCGACCTGCAGGATTTGGTCTACGATCTTGACGCCCAGCTTCCGCAAGGGGATGTGGAAACCGCCGTTGTCGCGCTCTCAAGCCTTGGTCAGGCACAAGTCGACAGTTGGAGAATGCCGCTGTCCGGTTCGGTTCTGTCCGAGATCGGGCTGATTGGCGACGGGGACAGCCCATTGGCACTTTCGGTCATCGATGAGGGTGGCTATCCGGTCTGCACGCTGCCGCCAGGCATCGCACCCGGCCTTTGCCGCTTCACCCCGGCGCGCAACGGCTTCTTTGTGGTAACCGTTCAGAACGCAGGCGCGGTCGAAAACAGCTATCGGCTGATCGGGAACTGATTCGGATGACGGAATTTGTCACGGCATGTCCTCTTCTCAGGCCCTTGAATGCCTGCGATGATGCGGCCACTCCGTCCCATGTCGGGACGGTCAACCCACAGGACCAGTCATGAAGCTGAAATCCGTTTCTCTTGCGCTTGCCACGACGGCACTGGTGGCGCTGACCCTTCCCGTCCTTGCACAGGACAAGTCCGGCATGAACGTCGGCGCGACCGCCGAAGGTGCTGCCTCGGGCGGACCTGCCACGATGAACCTGGCGCAGGAACTTTACGCCCTTGGCGTTGCCCAAGGAGATGCGCTCACCGTCCTTGCTGCGGCCAAGCTTGCTGCCTCGGTCGAAGTGACCGAAGGCACTGCGGGTAAACTCGACCCCGCGACGATCATCTTTGAAGAAGATGATCTGCTGAAAAGGGGCGCTTTCCCGGCTGGCGCCCCGAAGCTGCCCGAAGCTATGATGGCCGATGCTGGCCGGACGGCTTCAGTCGTGACCTTGTCCAAGATCACTTCGGAAGACAACGGCGCATCTGACGCCCCGGTCACCGCTGACGCGATGTTCGCCAAGGCGCTGGAGCTTGCCGCTGGTGACGAGGCGCTGGTCGGCCTGATCGAAGACGCCATGGCCGAAGGCTCGCGCGGGCGGATCGGTGGCGCGGTGGAATGGCTGTCGCGCCTGCCAGCTGGTCAGACTGATGTCTGGGAAATCCCGTTCTACGGCAACTCCTATGCCGAAATCGCGGTTGCCGGGGACGGCGATGCCGATCTGGATGTCGCGGTGACCGACGAGAATGGCAACGTGATCTGCTATGACGTCAGCTGGTCGGACCGCATCTATTGCGACTGGACCCCGTCCTGGGACGGCTATTTCTATGTCACAGTCCAGAACATGGGTTCGTCGCGCAACAGCTATTACCTTCTGACCAACTGATCGCGACATCGGCCACCATCAAAGGCCCGCAACGCAGGTTGCGGGCCTTTTCATTTGGCCATGAACGGCGCTGCCCGCCCAATGACAAAGGCCCCGGAGTTTCCCCCGGGGCCTTTGCCATCATTGACGGCTGATCAAGGGTTTTCTGCAATCACCTCGTTCAGCCAAGGCACGAACTTCGAGATGTTGGTATAGGCCGAGAACAGCGCGGTTTCCTCGCAGCCATAGCCCGAGACCGCGCTAAGCCCCCAGCTGACGATCCCGGCCTGAATATAGCGGCCATCTTCGACCGGCACGACCAAGGGACCGCCGCTGTCACCGTTGCAGCTGGTCTTGCCACCCTCGAAGGTGCCGGAACAGATCATGTTTTCGCTGACAGGCTTTGGCGCGCGGGCGACAAGATCGTCCCAGATCGCATAGGCATCCTGATCGGTCACGCCCAGAGTCTGGATCGCATAGCCAAAGCCCTCTGCGGCATCTTCGGCCCGGGCTTCCATCATCGCAGTGTTGCACAGATCGCGGTCCAGTACCTGAATTTCAGCCTGCCGCAATTCAGGTGACGGGGCAGCTCCTTCCTGCAGGCCCCAGCCGGTGACGATGGTGGTCACGCCCTGCTGGTTCAGGATGTCGCCATATTCGGCATCCGGCACTTCGACCGTCTGATAGGGCACCTGCGGCGGGCGGACAAGTTTGACCAAGGCGATGTCGAAGTCGAACTGGTCACCGGAATAGGACGGGTGACGAAAGATCGCCTCGACCTCGATCAGATCGCCTGACCCCGGGGCCAGAGTGTTCGTCCCGACAAGAATGGCAAGCTCTTGCGGCGCAAGGTCGGAGAAGGTTCCATCCTGTCCCGCCATATGCACGCAATGGGCCGCCGTCAGCACCCACTGGTCCAGAACCAGCGAGCCGCCACAGAACTGCGTATCCGTGCCAACCTGCGTGCCACCGACCATCAGCGCCACTTGCCATGGCCAGGCCCCCTCTGCCGCAACCTGACCGCCGATCACCTTGGCGCCCGCTTCAGCGGCTGCCGCCCCGCGTTTGCCCTTCTCGCCCGACTTGGCGTCCTCATATGGCCCGGTCGGGGCTTTCACGCCGCCTTCGGAGGTGTCAAAGAAAAGCTCAAACGCACCGGCGGCCGGTGCGGCTATGGCAACAGCAAGCAGGATCGACAACTTTCGTATCATTTCAGTTCTCCTTGGAAGTCGCAGGCCCATCGGCCGGGGGTTTCAGGCGCACCACCTGACGAAGCATCGTCAGCGGGGCGGGTTTCAGGGTAAAGCCGCGCTGGGCGGTTTCTTGGTCGGTCAGGCGGTCTTCCAGCCAAAGGGTCATCGGGTCGGCCCCGGCAAGGTCGCGTGTCGTGTCCTGCGCGGCAAGGCCGGTCAGATCAACCCGGGCGGCGTCCGGGTCGACCGGTACCGCCAGCACCCAGATTTCCTCCAGCCCGGCGGTGTTGCCGGCCACAACCTGCATGCCGACCATGGTGCTTTCGCCGGGAGCAAGCCGGTTTGACAGGTTTTGAAACGGCCAGATTGGCTGCACCAGAAAATCAGCCGAAAAGTAAAGCACGCTGACATCCTGCGCCTTGCCGCCCGTATTGGTCAGCGTCAGCCAGATCTGATCACAGGGTGCCACTCCAGTTGCCGGGTCAAACGGCACAGCCTCGGCTACCGCAGTGCAGCCGCCCGTATCTGCGCGAAGCGCGACGCTCATGGTGATGGCTGCCTTGCCGGTCAAGCTGCGCCCGGTCGCCCCGGCCAGCACATCGCGCAGCCTCAGGCCATGTGCGGCCTGCGCCAGAACCCGGTCAACCGCCTGAGCCGGGCTCTCGCCCGGTTCGGGTTCGATCCGGGTGGTTGATCCCGGCCCTTCGGGGTCCAGCACGCCATCAGCACCGGCAAGGGCCACCAGACCACCGGTCAGGATCGGCACAAGATCGGCAGAGGGCCCGCCGGGTGGCAAGGCTGCAATCCAGTCAGCATAGTCAAAGCTGTCGGTTGCATCCGCCCGAACCGGGGCGGCAAGTGTCAGGGGCGGCGGCGGCGGGGCGGCAACTAGCTCAGCCCAAAGCGCACCCTCCGGAAGGTCGCCCGCGAAGACAGCTTCCCGCGCCGTGACGTCACCAAGGGGCTGGACCGCTAGCGCCTCGCCCCCGGAAGGGTCGGCAAAGACCGCCATCTCGGCACCTGCGGCAAGCCCGTGCAACAGCCCCGCCATCAGCTTTCCGTCTTGAACAGCCATCCGGGCGATACCACTGCCCTGACCGAAAACCTGCGTTTCCAGCAAGGTTCCTTCGCCCTCTGGCATCTGCCGGGCCGGACCTTGCACCATCGCCTCGGTCGTCGCGGCAAGTACCTGCGCCCAGCTGGCGTCCGGCGTGTCACGCAGGGTCTGCGCCAGACGCAGGGAAAACTCGCCATGCCAAGTGGTGCCATCGGCAAGCGGGTATTCAAAGGACCGCTGATCGGACTGCGAGGAGTAAAGGAAAACGAAATCGCCGCTTAGCGCGGGCAACGGGTCGCCTGCCACAGAGGCGACATCGTCGGGAATGCCAAGCAGGTCTTCATCTACCACGCGCGCCACGCCTTCGCCGCCAACGGCACGAAAGCCGGTTGCCGAATGGCAGGCGTCGATCAGGCCTACGACCTTGACCCCGCGCGACAGTGCGCCTTGTGCCCAGGCCTGCAACTCGTCATCCAGAATCGCGTTCTCAACAGCCCCGATCGCTCCCTTCCAGCCTGCGGCATCGGCGGGCAAAAGGATCTCGTCATAGCCACCGCCTTCATCCCCCGACATGTCCGGCGCCTGCGCGCCATGACCGGAGAAATAGAAGATCACGGTGTCACCTTTGACCGAGGCTTTGGCGGCGGCCTCAAGCGCTGCAAGGATTTCGGCGCGAAGCGGTTGGGCAGTTGCGGCCCCCTCCGGCAGACCGGCCGGATCACCAGTCAGGACGGTCATGAAACCCGGATCAACCCCGCGCGCGACCAGGGTTTCCGCCATCAGGCGCACGTCGTTCGTGGGGCCTTTCAGATCGGCATCAAGGGTCAGATAGTCGCCAACGCCAACCAGAACGGCGCGAACGTCAGCAAAGGCCGCAGGAGCCGCCAGAAGGCCAAGGGTGGAAAGAAGGGCTACCGAAATATTGCGCATCATGCGCCAAGGATAGCGGTGGGCGCAAACCGAGCAAGGCCCCGTTTCCGCATGACCAGATTTGTCATCCCCCCGTTGCCGTCTAAAATTTTTCGCGAAAAATTTTAGACACCCTCCGGTCAGTCCGCGACTGGCACGACCCGTCGGCCGCCCGCCGCTATGCCTGCATCAATCCGGCCCTCCACCGCATTGTCAGACAGGGACGCCAGGAAACCGTTGAATTCCGGCGTCAACCGCGTGGCCATTCGTCCGGCTTCGATCACCATGTCCACATCGCCCGCTGGCAGCTTCAGCCGGGTCGGGACCTCGTTCAGCTTGTCCCGCATGTCAGTTGACAGGCTGGCAAAGCTGGCCTCACCGACAAAAAGCTTGACGTCCTTGCAGTCCCAGCCGTCCGCCGAACCGCGCAGCCTGCGCACCTCGGCCAGCGGCAAGGCGCAGCGCCATTCGATCAGCTCGCTTTCCCATAGCCGCAACTCGCCCCGCATCGAATCGTAACCGGACCGTGAGGCAGCGGCCATCGCGCTGGAGGCAATCGACATTCCCAGATTCACCCCGCCCGGACCCGCAACGCTTTGGGTCCAGTCGTAATCCTCTTCGACCCCGGCATTGGCGACCAGAAACAGCATCCGTTTCAGCTTGACCGCTTCCTCGGGCGTCAGGGGCGCGAAAGGCACCTGCGCGCGGGCACGTTCGACGGCAAGTCCGGTGGTGCCGAAGTTGTCGGTAATGCCGCCATCCAGCAGTTTGACAAACTTCACCTCGTCCGGGTTGGTATAGCTTTCCAGCGCCCGGGCATGGGCGCGCATTGCCGCCGTCGCCTCGGGGTTATAGCGGGCGGCGGTCAGCCAGTCTGGTTCCCGATAGTCGCATTTGCCCTGATGCGCCTGCAGCACGATGGGGGTGAAAACCAGCGGGAACGCGGCTGATGCGGCAACGGCTTCGGAGAGCCTGACTTTCGAGAGGTCAGAACACAGCGCATCGAACGTCTCGGGGCTGAAAAGGAACGGCGTGTTGTTCGCCATGTCAGTGGCATTGATCCAGGTCTTGACCCGCGACTGCCGCCGCAGGTCGCCAAAGGTGGCACCCTTGAACAGGACCTCGTCCAGATAGCGCCCGAACGTGTCGCGCCCGTTCACGCCGCCCGCGACACCCTTGGCGATTGTAAGTGGGTTCAGACCCGAGGTCACCATGTAGGCCTCGGCATTGGTGATCAGATACCGCTCGCGAAAGCCCGCCAGCCCGTCCGGGCCATGCAGCCCGAACTGCGCCGCCATCACCGAACCGCCCGACACGCCCGAGACCAGACGCACCTGATCCAAAAGGCCATTTGGCGTATCGGTCCCGAGGCCTGCCGCGCGCAATTCTTCCAGCATGCCATAGGCAAACGCAGTCGCCCGCATGCCACCACCGGAAAAGGCAAGCCCGATGTAAAGCTCGCCGCCGACGACAGTCACCGGGTCGACAAGGGCGGCATTCTCGCCCTCAAGAGGTTGATTCTGCGGCTGGTTCCAGGGCGCGCAGCCTAGAAGCAGCAGAAAAGGAAGGAAGGTGCGCCGCATGGGAAAACCGGATGACCTGATCATTCCGCTTGCTGAAGCCTTGGCCAGTGAATTTCAAGCACCAAACCGATATCAGCCTCGGGCAGGGTCATACGCGCCCCATGTCGGGCGGCAATCGCCCGAACCAGTGCCAGACCCAAGCCGTGGCCCTTGATCCCCCGGTCGCGTTCGGCGCGCACGAACCGCTCGAACGCCTCACCCCTGATGTCGGCGGGAAGACCCGGCCCGGTATCGGCAACCCGCATCAGATGGCGGTCGCCGGTGTCCTCCAAAAGCAGCGACAACCGGTCACCCGCCGAGCAATACTTGATCGCATTGTCGATCAGGTTCGACAGCATCTGTGCAATCAGGTTGCGGTCGCCCAGGACCCTTAGACCTGGTTGCACCTGGGCTTCGGTCACCATGCCCTTGTCTTCGGCCAAAGGCTCGTAAAGCTCCCACACTTCCAGCGCCACGGCGGACAGGTCGACCGGCACCAGCCCACCACCAGAGCCCTGATCAGCCTCGGCCCGGCTGATGTCCAGAAGCGAGTCGAACATGCGGATCGCTTGCCGCATTTCGGCTTTCAGATCGGCGGTCACATCCTCTTGCCCTTCGATCCGGGAAAGCTTTTGCAGCATCCGGTTCAACGGCGTGCGCAACTCGTGCGCGATGGTGTCCGACAGCCGGTGCGTGGCGCGGTTCAGGTTCTGGATGCGGTCCAGCATGCCGTGGACATGGGTTTCCAGAAGCCCGAATTCATCGTCCGACCGGTCCCCCGGCAGTCGCGCCTCAAGTTCCCCTTCGGCCACGCGGTCGGCAAGGTCGTTGATCCGCCCGATCCGCCCCATGACCGACCGCGCAGCCAGCCAGCCGACCACGCCTCCGGCCACCAGCATTGCCGCAAGCAGGCCAAGCATCCCCCGCCGCAGGGCCGCAAGTGTGTCGTCCACTGGATGCAGGCTGCGGGCGACGAGCAGGGGAAAACCACCTGGCAATTCGCGCGCGACGGCCAGCCAGCGGGCGCCGCCGTCCTGAAACTCTACCGCGCCGTCAATGGCAAAGCCGTCACCTTCGGGTGTCAGGCCCTTGGGCCAACCGGGAAGCGTTCCGGCCAGCACAGCGCCGTTTCGGTCCATGAGCAGCAGCATTTCCTCGCCCGTTTCCGCTGCAGCGCGGTAGTCGATGGCTTGGCGCAAGGCGATGATCCGGCGCTGGTCATAAAGGGCGGCAAAGCCGTCAAGATCGGCGGTCAGCAGGCTGCGTTGCGCCGCCATCATCCGGGTTTCCACCAGCCGGTATTGCAGGGCCATCGCCCCCAGCGACAGGATCGTCACCGCCAAGGCCATAAGGGCCGCCAGCCGCAACGTGGCCCGCGCGGCCAATGGCCGGGCCGTCGTCACCCCGCTGCCCCCAAGGGCGCAAAGAAATAGCCCTCGCCCCGCGCGGTCGTGATCGCCGCCGACCCCGCGTCCTCCAGTTTGCGGCGCAGACGGCCGACATGGACGTCAACGACATTTGTGCCCGGGTCGAAATGCAGGTTCCAGACGTTTTCCAAAAGCTGCATCCGGGTGACCACTTGGCCCGCATTGCGGGCGAAATAGATAATCAGTTCGAACTCTTTGGGGGAAACCGCGACATGGGCGCGCTTTACATGCACCGTGCGGGCTTTCATCCGGATTTCCAGATCGCCGAAGGCCAGCAGGTCGTTGTCTAGAACCTGCATCGTCCCGCGCCGCAACAGTGCCCGCAACCGCGCGCGCAGTTCCTCGGGTTCAAAGGGTTTCGGCAGATAGTCGTCTGCCCCCTTCTCCAACCCTTCGACCCGGTTTGCAGCCCGACCCAGCGCCGAAAGGATCAGGATCAGCGCGGTCGATCCCCCGGCCCTGATCCGCGCCATCGCCTCGACCCCGTCGCCGCCCGGCAGCATCCGGTCAAGGACGATGACTTTGTACGGGGTCGAGATTGCCGCCGCGATACCGGCGTCCAGCGTGTCGCAGTGGTCGGCGGAACAGCCCAGCGCCTCGACCTCGGCGCGCACGGCGGCGGCGGTGTCGGCGTCGTCTTCAACGATCAGGATGCGTTCTTCCATGCCCATACCCACATTCAAAACACCACCACGTCGGGGTCAAGCACATTCGCCCCGCCAACCGGCCGCACACCGTCGGTATCGCCCCAAGGGTCAAGGGTGATATGCCGCGTCGCCCCGCCCGGCGCTTCGACGAGGATCAGTGCCGCGCCGGTGACTTCATAGGTCGCAAGGTCCACAGCTTCACCGTTGATCGTCAAGATGCGGTCACCCAAAGCAAGCCCGGACAGAAGCGCGGGTGAGCTTTCGGTGACCCCAGTCACGACGCCGGTATCGTCCAGCACCAGCCCAAGTGCGGCCAGCCGGTAGGATTTCACCATCTCGGGCATCGAGCCTGACACCTGCCGCAGCTTCAGGCCTTCGGGCTCGGCCTCTTGGTCCAGCGCCAGCGCCAGATCAACGGTCTGACCTGCCCGCAGCACGTTGAAGACCGTCTCGCCCACGCGGCTGGCCCGGTCCAGCGCAAAGGCCAGATCGCCTGCAGCCGCCAGCGCCGTTCCGTCCATCCCAAGGATGACATCGCCCCCCTGCAGGCCCGCCGCTTCGGCAAGGCCCCCGGCTTCGACCCCGTCGACCAGCAGACCCATGGCGTCGATCCCCAGCGCTTCGGCAACCTGACGGTCCACCGGCCTCGCGGTAAGGCCCAGCGACGGCAGCGGCGGCAGGGTCTCGTCGATCAGGCCGGTGACGATCAGGTCAAGGTCAGCAGCGGCAATCGCATAGGCAATGCCCACAAACATCCTGCTGCCATCGGCAATCTGGCTGTTCATCCCCAGAAGTCGCCCGTCGATATCCACCAAAGGCCCGCCGGAAGACCCCGGGTTCACCGCGGCGTCATGTTGCAACATCAGCAACGGCACGGCGATATCCACCTGACGGGCGGTCGCCGAAATGCGGCCTTCAGTCAGGGTGAATTCGATTCCCAAAGGGGCGCCAAGGGCAAAGATCTCGTCGCCAAGCTGGGGCGCGTCCAAGGCAAGCTCCAGCCCCATGCCGATCCCCGCAAATTCCGGTGGCAGCGAAATCACCGCCACGTCCCTCACAGGATCCCGGGCGATGACCAGCGCGGTTGCCTCAACCCCGTTGCGGTCAACCAGCCGCACTTCCTCGGCCTCACCCACCACATGCGCATTCGTCACTGCGACCGTGCCATCGGTCCACAGGAAGGCCGACCCCAGAAAACGGTCCTCGGCATCGGCGCTGCGGACGGTGAAGACCCGGTCCATCGCGGTATCAAGCGGCGAGGCCGTTGCAGGCCCGACCAAAGCCACCAGCAGCAGAACCAGCAGCGCCGCCAGCGCCTCGCCCAGAAAACCAAGCGGTTGTTTCCGCTTGCATGTGTTGTCGGTAGCCATGTTGAAACCCTTGTTCTGCCTCATGACCCTGTTGCTAGCAGCCCGGCCGGACGGGGGCACATGACAAAGGCCGTCATGAAGAAATCTAGCATTTACAGGCAGGAAGCCGCGCAGCATGGTTGGGTCACAGAAGAAAACCGCGAGGCTGTAAATGCGCCGTATCCTGCTTGCCACCGCCCTTGCCGCACTGGTGTCGCCTGCCGTGGCAGAGACTCAGTCGCCCGTGAAAGTGGCCGAACTTTCCGCCCGGCTTTATGCGATGGGACTGGATCAGGGCGACCCACTCTTGATTCTGTCGGCAGCGCGCCTTCGCAAGACGCTGGCGCTGGAAGCCACCGACCGCGCCGCGATTGACGGCACAGCGGGAACCGGCGCCCCCCTGTCGTGGGAGGAGATGCTGGCCAGCGCCGAAACCCTGGCGGGGGATGACGACATCCTTCTGGGCCTGATCGACGATGCCCGGGTCGAGGGCAGCAAGGGCGTCTCCTCCGGTCCGGTCTACAACATCGGGTCGCTGGCCGATGGCAACGACGACACCTATCCCCCGATCGAGTTTAGGGGCGGCGAATATGCCGAGGTTTATGTCGAGGCAAAGGATGCCACCAACCTGAACCTGACGGTTTACGATGACAAAGGCCGGCTGGTCTGTTCAGATACCGATATCTCGCACATCGCCTATTGCGGCTGGACCCCGGCTGAGGCCGGAACCTTTACGCTGAAGGTGGAAAACAAGGGCCCGGCTTCGGCCGCTTATGCATTGATGACGAACTGACATGAAACATCTGCTCCTTTCCACCGCCCTTACCCTTGTCGCCCTGCCTGCACTGGCGCGCGACAACCATGCCCTGCTGATCGGGGTGAACCAGTATCCTAACCTGGATGAACGCTGGTGGCTGAAAGGCCCGTCCAACGATGTGTCACTGGTTGCGACCTACCTGACCACCGAAGCACCGGTGCCCTTTGCCACCGAAAACGTCACGGTGCTGTCGGACGGTGTGGCGGGTGCCACGGTGCCGACGCTGGAGGCCATCCGCACCGCCTTTGCCGACCTGACGGCCGAGGTGCAGCCGGGCGATTTCGTCTACCTGCATTTCTCCGGCCACGGGACGCAGGCCCCGGCGCTGGACCCTTCCAGCGAGCTGGACGGGTTGGACGAATTGTTCCTGCCCAGCGATATTGGCAAATGGTCCGACAAGGTGGGTGTGGTTGAAAACAGCCTGGTCGATGACGAAATCGGCACGATGATCGACGCCTTGCGCGCCAAGGGGGTGGATGTCTGGGCGGTCTTCGACAGTTGCCATTCCGGCAC